>NZ_JFWX01000003.1:0-131953 GCF_000588095.1 Acinetobacter sp. 1130196
ATGATAAAAATCTGACAGTTCAGGAATAATTACTTGATGCACAATCCGACTGGGCATCGAAATTTTTAATGTACCTCGGTAATGCTGTTTTTGGGTCTGAATGAGTTGTTCTAATTGTTCATAGTCCAATAAAAGATTTTGGCATTCTGGCAATATTCGCTGTCCATCTTGCGTAAGACTGACTTTACGTGTAGTTCGATGAAATAAGCGTACGCCATAGTGAGTCTCAAGCTGTTGAATAGCACTCGTTACTGTTGAGCGCGGTAAATCGAGTCGATGTGCAACCTCACTAAAGCTTTGTCGTTTAGCGACTTCTGTAAAAATAAAAAATTGCTGTAAACGATCCATTTAATTGTTCGTTTTTTCTGAATAGTTAAACCAAACTAACACAATTGATCAAAAATTACCGCCAATCTAGACTAAAAATACATTAAAACAAGTCATCATAGGAACAATCATCATGACAACTCATAGCCTCAAAGATAAAGTTGTATTGATTACTGGCGGTGCTAAAAACCTCGGCGGACTCATTAGCCGAAAATTTGCAGAACAAGGAGCAAAACTCGCAATTCACTATAATAGTTCAGAAACTCAAGTAGATGCCGAGCAAACACTCGCAGACGTAAAAGCCTTGGGTGCAGATGCAATTCTAATTCAGTCAGATCTAACAGATATCGATAACATCGAGAAGCTATTCTTAGACACTAAGCAGCATTTTGGTGGAATAGATATTGCGATTAATACAGTTGGAAAGGTCTTAAAGAAGTCATTTTTAGAAACGACAGAACAAGAGTTTGATAGCATGAGTGATATCAACTCAAAAATTGCCTATTTCTTTATTCAATCGGCGGGGCGTCATTTAAATGATGGCGGCAAGATTTGTTCAATCGTGACTTCTCTTCTTGCAGCCTATACTGGGTTCTATTCAACCTATGAAGGTTTAAAAGCACCTGTTGAGCATTACACCCGCGCTGCATCGAAAGAATTTGGTGATCGCCAAATTTCTGTGACTGCTGTTGCACCAGGTCCAATGGACACACCCTTCTTTTATGGCCAAGAGTCTGCTGAAGCAGTCGCTTATCATAAATCAGCTTCAGCTTTAGGTGGACTTACTAAAATTGAAGATATTGAGCCTCTCGTTCGCTTTTTAGTCACTGATGGTTGGTGGATTACGGGCCAGACAATTTTCGCAAATGGTGGTTATACCACTCGCTAAAATTAAAAAAGCCGCATCTCATCGTGCGGCTTTTTCTTTAGGACTATTTAATTATAAAAACTCTTCCAGTACCGAATTTAAGAAAATATGCCCTTGCTCTGTACAGGCCAAACGAGTGCTGTCCTCTACCAGAAGTTTCCTTGCCCGTAATGAAGTAAGCACATCATTTAAATCATCTAAACTTAAGCCTGTACGCTGTTTATATAAATCGGCTTTTACCCCATCATTTAAGCGTAAAGCATTCATCATAAATTCAAAAGGTAGTTCATCTGCTTCAATCTTTTTCATTTGCAAATGTTCTGCTGGAACTTTAGCTAAATAGTCTTTCGGCAAACGAGTCTTTTGGAAACGATAGACGCCATCTGGCTGTGTTACTTTGCCATGTGCACCTGCACCAATTGCAAGATAATCACCAAACTCCCAGTAATTTAAATTATGAGCAGAAGGCTCCTCTTTACGCCAAGCTGACACTTCATAATTGATAAAGCCATTTGCTTTTAGATATGCTTCGCCTTGCTCTTGAATATCTTCTAACACTTCATCTTGAGGTAGAACAGGCTGCGTTCGGAAAAACACGGTATTTGGCTCAATAGTAAGCTGATACCAACTGATATGTGTAGCACCGTGCTCTACAGCCATCTTTAAATCATAAAGTGCTTGCTCTAGTGTTTGTTCAGGCAGTCCATGCATTAAATCGACATTAACTCGGTTAAAGCCTGCTTGTCTTGCTTGCTCTATTGCATCCATAGCATTATTTGCTGAATGAATACGTCCAAGCTTTTGCAAGTGATCTGTATTAAAAGTCTGTACACCAATCGACAACCGGTTAATACCCGCCTCTAAATAGCCTGCAAACGGGTCATGTTCTAGTGTTCCCGGATTAGCTTCTAAAGTAATTTCACAGTCATCTTCAAAGTTAAGTAATGACTTAAGCTGCTCAAACAGCCATGCATAACCTTTAGCAGAAATGAGTGAAGGCGTTCCCCCTCCAATAAATACACTGTGAATTGAACGCCCTTGGGCCATCTCAACTTGAGTTTCAAAGTCGGCCACTAAGGCTTTTAAATAGATTTGCTCGAGTTCTGACGAAAGCGCACCATCAGGCACCGCATGCGAGTTAAAGTCACAATATGGACATTTACGCACGCACCAAGGCATGTGGATATATAAAGATAACGGAACAGAAGCAGGGTTTAATACAGCCAAGGAACAAGGTCCAATTTACACAATATTTCTATTTTAACATGACTGCATCAATGGGCTTATGAAAACATACCTTAATTGCTTTAGACTGTTTTTAAACATACTTAAATATTGATAAAAATGATGAAATTCTCTAGTCAACTTTTCCTGATCTTACCCTTAGCTATGGGAATCGGTGTTGCCATGGCTTTTCAGACTGCAATCAATGCTCAGCTTCGTGAGCAATTACACTCACCATTACAAGCGGCATTGTTATCATTTTTCATAGGCACTATTGTCTTGGCCATTATGGTGTTCTTCCAAAGTGCTGAAAAACCCTCTTTAAGTGAAATATCTAATATTCCTTGGCTTCTTTGGACCGGAGGATTTCTTGGGGTTTATGCAATTAGCATGAGCATTTATACTGCACCTAAGCTTGGTTTTTTAACCTTTACAGGGTTAGTCGTTTTTGGACAATTGGTCATTTCTATGTTACTTGATCATTTTGGCTGGTTAGGCACCGAAAAGACACCTGTTACATGGCAACGGTTTCTTGGTGGAGTGGTCATCTTTGTTGGTGTGTTACTCACCTTGCAGCGCTAGTTTCATTTTTATATTTATAAAGAGTACCTTTTGTGTCGAATGTCACGTCGTTTCGGGCTGAATTAAAACAACTCTTCCATTTAATGTTACCTATTTTAATTACGCAGTTTGCTCAAGCAGGGTTCGGGTTAATTGATACCATTATGGCTGGGCATTTATCTGCCGCAGACTTAGCCGCTATTGCGGTAGGTGTAGGGTTATGGGTTCCCATTATGCTTCTGTTTAGCGGCATCATGATTGCAACTACGCCGTTAGTTGCAGAGGCAAAAGGCGCTAGAAATACAGAACAAATTCCTGTGATTGTTCGTCAGTCATTATGGGTTGCCATCATTTTAGGTGTAATGGCTATGCTCATTTTGCAGCTTATGCCTTTTTTCTTACACGTATTCGGTGTTCCAGAAAGCTTAAGACCTAAAGCAAGTTTATTCTTGCATGCTATTGGTTTGGGTATGCCTGCTGTAACTATGTACGCAGCGCTACGTGGCTATTCAGAAGCTTTAGGCCACCCACGTCCTGTAACCGCGATTAGCTTATTGGCCTTAGTGGTTTTAATCCCGCTTAACATGATTTTTATGCATGGCTTAGGACCAATTCCAGCCTTAGGTAGTGCAGGCTGTGGCTTTGCAACCTCCATTTTACAATGGCTGATGCTGATCACTTTAGCAGGCTATATCTATAAAGCTTCTGCTTATCGAAATACCTCTATTTTTAGTAGATTTGACAAAATTAACCTGACTTGGGTTAAAAGAATTTTAAAGCTTGGCTTGCCAATTGGTTTAGCAGTGTTCTTTGAAGTGAGTATTTTTAGTACAGGTGCATTAGTCCTTAGCCCATTAGGTGAAGTGTTTATTGCTGCACACCAAGTGGCTATTTCAGTTACTTCTGTGTTGTTTATGATTCCGCTATCACTTGCAATTGCCTTAACCATTCGCGTGGGGACGTATTATGGTGAAAAGAACTGGGCTTCCATGTACCAAGTACAAAAGATTGGTCTAAGCACAGCAGTATTTTTTGCTCTATTGACCATGTCGTTTATTGCCTTAGGCCGTGAACAAATTGTCTCGGTTTATACTCAAGATATAGACGTTGTACCTGTTGCCATGTATTTACTCTGGTTTGCAATGGGGTATCAGTTGATGGATGCTCTACAAGTCAGCGCTGCCGGCTGTTTAAGAGGTATGCAAGACACTCAAGCACCAATGTGGATTACCCTAATGGCTTATTGGGTGATCGCTTTCCCAATCGGGCTTTATTTGGCACGTTATACCCATTGGGGCGTAGCTGGCGTATGGCTTGGTTTAATTATTGGTTTAAGTATCGCCTGTGTTTTACTGCTCTCACGGCTCTACCTAAATACAAAGCGCCTAAGTCAAACCTAATAAAAAAGCCGATGAAATATCGGCTTTTTTATTTTATGCAGACTTTGCCCGCGGGCTTGCTCCAATTTGCCAGACAAAAGGTAAATCCGTACGGTTTACTTCCCAATCTCCAATCACTTTTTCTTTATAAATAAGCGGATTATGTGAAGACACAGTACGCGCATTACGCCAGAAACGATCAAGTTGTTTCGCTTGGCTACTTGCTGATGCACCTAATGCATTAAATAACTGACTTGTTAAATCAAGCACTAAATTGGAAATCACGACCTGCCCTTGTGCCGACTCAAGCTCGGCATCTACATTAAACTGATGCTCTTTCACTTCAGACTCGGCAAAATGGCTTTCATAAGCCTTTTGTAATGCCTCGGCCGTTTTCAAGGTGATTGCTTCACTTGCATAAGCTTGAGCTGAGGCCTTACCGACCACTTGTAAAACTTGTGGGTCGTGACGAACCAAGTCACCATTACCATGACTAAAAATACGTTTGCGTTCACGAATTTCCTGACTGAACGTCTCGACTGCAGCGCGCGCAATACCTGTTAATGTTGCAAGATGCACCACCTGATAAAAAGCGGTTTGATACTTAAAACGTTGGTCAAATGGAATGAGGTTTGAAGCTGGCAAATGAACTTGATGTACTTTTAAAGTACCACTGCCGGTTGTCTTTTGACCAAAGCCATCCCAATCATCAAGCACACTTACACCTGTTTCATGACGGTAAATAGCAGCAATCACATGACGGTCATTTACCTCATCGTAAGCAAATAAATCAATCCAGTCTGCAAAGATACTGCCAGTTGAATAGTACTTTTCACCATTTACCACCAAGTTACCCGAAGCGTCTTTGGTGACACGTGTAACGACATCACCAATCTGTACATTTCCAACTTCTGTCCATGCATTTCCGACTAAATCGCCTTGTATAAAACGCTGAAACCAGACTTCTTGCGAATGCTCTTTATGAGCAACCAAGCGGTCTTCAACAAATGCAAAATGACCACGTAAAGCTTGTACAATATTGGAATCAGCTTCTGCTAACTCTGCTAAAAGCTGGAACAGTTGAGGTAATGAAACCCCATCTCCACCATATTTACGGGGTACTCGTACAGCACCCAACTTAGCTTCTTTTAACCACTGAATCGGTTCAAAAGGTAAGATTCGCTCTTTTTCCCGTTGAATTGCACCTTGCGCAATTTTCTCAAAAATAGGACGAAATCTGTTTGCAACCTTTTCATAATCCGCGCCTACCGATAGTTCTTCTAATTCAATTTGAGCTGTTGTCATCGTTATTCTCCTAATTTTGTTTTTTCTTCAATTTAACTCCATGCATGACGAGGTGGTTGAACTCCATTGAGGTAGTAGTTACCGACAATGTGATATTTCCAACGCACAGGGTCATGCAAGGTATGGGTACGGGCATTGCGCCAGTGACGGTCAAGGTTGAGTTCAGATAAAGTAGAACGCGTACCCGATAACTCAAAAAGTTTATTGGCAGCCAAAATAGCAATTTCTGTGGTGAGTACTTTTGCCTCGGCAACCAATAGTGTTGCTTGGTTTACATGTTCTTCGGTGGTGTCAGCAATCGCCTGATCAATTGCATCTCCAGCCAAGTCAAGGACCGCTTCTGCTGCACGCAGTTTGATTTTTAAGTCACCAATATTTGCAATGGTGTAAGGGTCATCACTGGCTTTTTCCAGACCTGAATCAATCCATGCACGGCTGTGATTTTTGACGTATTGAATCGTTTCTTCAATTGCACCACGCGCAATACCTGCATCGACTGCAGCCTGAATAAACTGAGAAATAGCACCTGCTGGTGTTGGGCGTTCAAATGCTTGGTAAATCGGAACTAGATATTCTTCACGTACTGGCACCTGATTCAGCTCTACCGTACCGCTAGCCGTGGTACGTTGTCCAAAACCAGACCAGTCATTAATAATATTGACCCCAGATGTTTCACGTGGCACCAGTGCAGCATAAGGTTGCCCCTGTTCATTTACAGCAACAATTGGAATCCAGTGGGCAAGCAAAGCACCCGTTGCAAAGAATTTTTTGCCATTAATTTCATAACCATGTTCGGTCTTTTCAAGTTTAGTCGTGAGGTCCGCGACTGTCTTACTGTGTTTTTCCGAAAATGCATTGCCAAAACGAATTCCTCTTAGCACCAAATTAAAGAAGAACTGTTGCTGTTCAGGTTTCGCATCTAGTCTTAAATGTTCAATAAAAGCCAAGTGATTTTGAGGCAACTGAGCAAGGGAAGGATCGACACTTGCAATTGTTTTGATCACTTCTGCTAAAGTTCGATACTTGACTTGTGCGCCACCAAATTGCTTAGGTACTGTAATGGCCCACAGGCCGCTTTGTGAGAACTGCTGAATTTCATTTAAGGGTAAACGGCGTTCTCTATCACGATCTGATGCTTCTTGGGCAAACTCTTGAGCAAGTTGCTTGGCAATCTCAATTGCTTCTTCATCAGAACGAATAATATGTGCATCTTTCGACTGCTCGAATACAGATAAAGGAACCGCTTGAGAGCGCCCATAGGACGAATTTAGACTGGTCATAACTTTTATTGTCTCTATTTCTTATTTAACATGTCCTTCACCTTAGCACTAAAAAAACAGCGACTTTATAGATATTAAAGCTTTGTTTATGAAATGAATTTTGAAAAGCTTTTCACATTTTTTACTTTAAAAATAACGTTTTGTTTTTCGAAAATTTTCTTACATGCGATAAACAATTTCATATAGGCTTTTTAAGTTTTGTCACCTATGATCAAAACTAGACAATATTATGTTGTAGTCAACGAGGTATCGAAGATATGGCAAAGAATGCAAGTTCACCTGGCAAACGATTTATGAAACTTGCAGGAATGACCGCGAGCATTGCAACAAAAACCGTTTCTAACTCGATTCGAAACCTGACTGCGGATGAAGAACAGAAACTGGCTGCAAAAACTAAATTGTTTCAAGATATCGGTCTACAGATTGCAGACACCTTAGGCGAAATGAAAGGTGCTGTCATGAAAGTTGGGCAAATTGCATCGCAGTATAAAGATATCTTCCCACCAGAAGTTGCTAAAGCAATATCAAAACTACAACGCCAAGCTCCAGCCATGCCTTTTGCAGCAATTCAACAACAAGTTGAACGTGAGCTTGGAAAACCGCTCAACGCTGCCTTTAAATCTTTTGATGAACAGCCTTTTGCTGCTGCCTCGATTGGACAAGTTCACAAAGCAGTTTTGCCAAATGGTGAACAAGTTGTGGTTAAGGTTCAATATCCCGGTGTTGATGAAGCCTGCGAAAGTGACTTAAAACAAGTACGTTTAGCACTACGCTTAATGGGTGTACTTAAGATTGATAAAAAACTGCAAGATCAGCTTTTTGCAGAGATTCAAGATAGTCTATCAGCAGAGCTTAACTATGAAATCGAAGCTCAAAATCTTGAAGTCTTTAAAACTTTTCATAGCAAGTTAGATGACAAAATCATCATACCGACTGTTTATAAAGATTACTCTTCAAGACGTATTTTGACCTTAAGCCTTGAACAAGGTGACAGCATTGAAACTGCTAGTTCTTGGCCTATCGAAATTCGAAATACAATTGGCCGACGTTTAATCCGCGCTTTAGGTCAGGAAATGTTCTTTTTAAAACGTTTTCACTGTGACCCACATCCGGGTAACTTTGCCTTCCGCCAAGATGGCAGTGTCATTATTTATGACTATGGCAGTGTTAAAACACTTTCCAATGAAATTGTTTACAGTTTCAAACGACTGGTGAATGCAGCTCGTCATGAAGATATTGATCTTATTGAAACCGAATTACTTGCTCTGCACTCTTTGACCGAAAAAGGTAAATTCCCGAGCGATCTTTATAAACTCTGGATTGAAGTGTTGTTGCGTCCGCTTACCACAACCTATGATTTTGCAGAGAATTCATCCCATCATGATGGCATGTTACTCGTGAAAAAGTCTTTAAAATATTGGGATGTCTTTAAACCTTCACCAGATACATTAATGGTTAATAGAACCATTTCAGGACACTACTGGAACCTCATTCACTTAAAAGTACATGACAACCTGAATGATTTATTTGAAGAACTTGTTCCGCCTTCTAACTAATTCAATGAACTGATCAATGTAACCTTTCGGAGGTTACATTGACTTATTTATTGTTATGTTATAACATTTCTTTAATCAAAAATAATTTAGGACAATCTCTCATGCGTAAAGATATTCATCCTGCTTATCAACAAGTGTTATTTCATGACACCAATGCAGACGTGTACTTTTTAATTGGTAGTACCATTCAAACTAAACAAACTAAGGAATATCAAGGACAAGTCTATCCTTATGTGACTCTTGATATTTCAAGTGCTTCACATCCGTTCTATACAGGTGAAGTACGTCAAGCAAGTAATGAAGGCCGTGTTGCAAGCTTTAACAAACGCTTTGCTCGCTTCAATCGTAAGAGTTAATCTTACGTTAAGTTTTGACCAATACACTAAAATCATTGGAAGCCTAAGACTCATCTCCTCCACTTAGGCTTCTTTTTTTATGTACATTTTTTCAATGATTTTTTAAGGTGTGTATAAACCAAAACTTATCCACAATTTGGCTAAAAACGCTTCTTATTATTTTCAACAACCCATCATTTTTTATAGCTCTCAAGCTTTCAAAACGTGTATTCAATGCTATGCTTAAGCCCCATTTGATAGGAAGTTTAAGATTATGGCACAAGAGTTACTTGCCCAATTACAAGCAGGCACAGCAAAATTTTCAGATGTTTTAGCTCATATTGAAGCACGTTACCAACATACTCCAACAGCTTTTCAAAATGGCGCACAGCATAACGCTGCGACTGAAAATCAAGGCAGTGCAAAAGTTTTCTCTTTTGCCAAGTTACAAGGTTTAGACCAAGCACAAACTTTAAGTTTATTTGCAGAGCACTATGCATCTGTATTGGCTACCCCAGAGGGAACTGACCACCAAAATATTCGTCAGTTTATGCAAAATGGTTGGGATGGGGTGAAGTTTGAAGGTCAGGCTTTAACTGAAAAATAATAGATTTAAATAAATAATAGAAACGTCTTAATTTTTATTATGAGCACTGCCTTAAATGGAAGTGATATCCAAATGATGGATTGTATAGGCTAACCTTACTTTTCAAGGATGAAAAGTAACAAAAATCCTTTGTTACGCTGATGCTACCTCCCTGTAGCACAGCGAAACGACGGAATCCCTGCCGTCTGTCACGATAGTAAATGACTAATTATTAATTAAACTATTTGATTAATCTCTTACATTGGATACTCGGAAAATCATCAACAGCCTGACTCAAATCAGCAATATAATGTTTCTGCGACATATTGGATAATTGTAAACAGATAACAGGTTCTGTTGATGAAAATGGTTTTGCCTACTTTTGCCGAAATAAAAGTAGGTCGAGCCGACGGCTAATCCAGACATAAAACTTTATTGAAAAGACTCCGCAGTAAACATTTCAGCCAGAACAAATACTCAATGTCCCGCTACCCAATAATAAGTCGCCAATCCCAAACACGTAAAAATTAAAGACCCAATTAAATGAATAGAAATAGCCAACATCGCCATTCCCCACTTACCACTTTGCAATAAGGTGACGATCTCAATTGAGAAAGTTGAGAATGTAGTTAAAGCACCACAAAAACCGGTAATCACAAAAAGTTTATAGTTCGGACTCAAATCACTATGAGCAAAATAAGCCATCGCAAAACCAATAATACAACCACCGACCAAATTAACAGTAACAGTACCCAGTGGAATTTGCGGATAAATTGGGTTGAGTTTTAAACCTAAAAACCAACGCAACCACGCCCCCAGAACTGAGCCTAAAGCAATTGAAAGTAAAGGATAATACATAGAACCACCCCTTTAGTGAGATGCTAAAAGAGCAAAAAATAATGAAGGAAAATATGACATGGCGTACTCCAAAAATAAGCAGAGTACGCAATAACCTACGTACCCAGCGATATAAATACATGAGGGTAACGTAGGCATCATTAGCCAATACGGCGGTTTTTCAAGAGAGGAATGCCATCTCCCTGTTTTAAGTATATTAAATCATCTAAAAGTTGATTAAAACATACTTTTTAAATCATGGACGTTCATCGTATTGCGGTAAATCGTCACAAATGCTTTCCCACTCTGCTTTTGAAGCAGCAAAAATATGCATTGTCGGCTTTTGGTCTAATGGTGTATCTAGTGTCCCAATTCTTAAACGATACAGTTCAGGTTGGGCATCACGCGAGCTAATAAGCGGTGAACCACATTCACTACAAAACCAACGGTACACACCGTTCACAGCAAATTTTTTGACGAGGTCTTCACCTTGTGTAATTTTAAAATCTGCACTGTTGACAGGAGCATTCGTTGCAAATGCTGTTCCATTGGCTTTCCGACAGCGTTGGCAATGACACTGAATAATATCTCCGATACCGCCTTTAATTTCATAGCGGATACCCTGACATAAACAACTTCCTTGATAAACTGGTGATGTCTGAGACATGTTCTCATAAATCCTATTATTATTGATCGCTCAAAAATAACACTTTTCACATATCAAACATAGCACCAAATTCGCTGTTATTTTTCTAAAAATGAATGCACACCTTCACCAGCTGCTCGGCCCGTAGCAAAACATGCTGTAAGCAAATATCCGCCTGTAGGAGCATCCCAATCCAGCATTTCGCCACAGCAAAAAACACCTGAGGTTTGCTTAAGCTCTAAGCTTTCAGTTAATGCATCTTGCTTGATACCACCAGCACAACTAATTGCTTCTTCAATCGGTCTAAAACCATCTAACTTAATTTGAAGTGCTTTAATTTGCTGAGCCATAGTCTCTGGTTGATTCCATAGCGTTTTATCAACCACTTCTCTAATTAAGTTAATTTTGGCCGTGTCTAAGCCTGCTTTACGCCAGATATTAGTAAGCGATTGTTTTTTGCTAGCCTGTAACTTTTTAACTAACTGTGTAAGCTCTACATCAGGCAATAAATCTAAAAATAGATTTAAACTTTTTCCTTGTTTTTGTTGTTCTCTTAAAGCTCGTCCAAGTTTATAAATGACACCACTTTCTAAACCGTAGTGAGTAATCACAATATCACCATGAGTAAATTGGTTAGCTTCAACCCACGCATTGATACGTTTTAAAGGTTCCCCAAAACAACTTTCCATAAAAGCTGACCAAGTGTGCAATACCCCTGCGTTACTCGCTTGAAAAGGTTCGATACTGGATTGATCCATCCATTTTTGCCAAGCGCCATCACTACCCAATTGAGACCAAGACACCGCCCCGCATGCTAATACCACTGCATCATATTGTTGGGTAAAAGTTTCAGTGCTTTGATTATTTTGGTTTTCTAAAGTCACTTTTGTACCTTGCAAATTAATACAACGATGACGATAAAAGAATTTAACTTGCTGTTCTGCTAAACGTTTTAACCAAGCACGAAGTAAAGGAGCCGCTTTCATTTCAACAGGGAAAATACGACCGGAACTACCTACATACGAGTCTATTCCCAGACTTTTCATCCAGTTCTGAATCCAGACTGCATCCCATTTTTCAACCCACGGCTTGAGCCATTCTGCATGATCATAACGTTCAATGAACTGGGCTAATGGTTCAGCATGCGAAATATTTAAGCCCGTTTTGCCTGCCATCAAAAACTTACGCGCAGCCGAAGGTTTTTGCTCAAACACATCAATTTCATAAGCATACTGACTCAGTCCCTCAGCTGCCATTAAACCAGCCGGACCCGCACCAATAATGGCAATCCGCTTATTCGCCATGTGTTTGCCCTTGCATTGGCGTAAACTCATCAAATCGAGTTTGATAACCTTCCGGCTTGGTCATAATGAGCTGTTGACAAGGCTCGCCACGCTCTAAATATTTAATTTCAAAATGAGTGCGTGCAGAGGTTTGCGCAATTTTTTCTTTTTGGTAAGGCAGCTTCCACACGTTTAATAACTGTTGTTCAGCTTCTTCAATATATTCAGGAATATTACTTGCTAAAGTAATAGTTCCACCTGTTTTCAGGCGTGATAATAAAAACTCAAAAAATGGCATGTTCAACCAGCGTTGTGCTGGATTATGAGGTTCTGGGTTGGGATATAGAATAAAAAAATGTTCAACTTGAGCAGGGTATAAAGCATGTACAACCCAAGGTAAAGCATCTGCATGTACAGGTACCAAGTTGTCTCTTGGTTCCAAACCATGCTGCTTTTGCATGGCTAAGAATTTTTCTCTAGTTCGTTCAATTGCATATAACGTGTGCTGAGGATTTTGCCCACTAAATAGCAAAGCATGTTTACCTTTGCCTGCCCCAATTTCTACACAAATCGGAGTATTTTCAATTGGGGTAAAATCACGAGGCGCTTGCATACGTTGTGCTTGAAATTGACGAATCTGCATAATCACATCAAACTAAATAAAAATCGGCACAAGTCTAACAAGTCACCTGACTTTTGCCTAATCTATTTCTCTTCACTTTGAGGATATCGCTTTATGCCACGTACATTCCCCTGCCCACGTTGTGGTGAACCAAGTGTTTGGGAAGGCAATGAATTTCGTCCGTTTTGTTCTGAACGTTGTAAACTCATTGATTTAGGCGCTTGGGCAAACGATGAATATAGACTGCCTACCCAAGATGCTCCTCAGCAAGACAAGGGTAGTCAGCATGAAGATGATTATGAAGATTAACCCGCTTTACCTGCGACAAAAGGGTTAAATTGTTTTTCATAGCCAATGGTACTCATTGGACCATGACCTGAAATAAATTGGGTTTGATCTGGCAAGCTAAAGCATTCACGTTGAATCGATTCAATGAGTTGCTCATGGTTACCACGTGGAAAGTCTGTTCTGCCTATTGAGCCTTTAAACAGGACATCGCCAGTCCAGAGTAAACCATGATTCTTGTTATAGAACATGACGTGACCTGGTGTATGTCCTGGTGCAAAACGCACTTCAAACTCATCTTCACCGAGTTTTAGCACTTCACCGCCTTCAAGCCATTGATCGACTTTTACAGGCTGTGGGATTGGAAAACCATAACGTGCCGAAACTTCCTGAATCATATCTAGCCAAAACTGATCTTCTTTATGCGGACCAACAACAGGAACACTCCACTCTTTTGCGAGTTCACCCACTGCCCCTGCGTGATCTAAATGCCCATGAGTGAGCCATAGCGCCTTTACTTTTAAACCTAAAGCTTCTACTTCTTTCTTTAAAACAGCAGCGTCACCGCCTGCATCAATCAAAACTGCTTCTTTTGTTTCACTGTCCCAAACTAAAGAACAATTTTGAGCAAAAGCAGTAACTGGAACAATTTTGACTTGCAGCATAAGAACCTCTGGCTAAAACGCAATTAACGGTGGGCTAAGGTATGGGTAAGGGCATCAAGATTAGCCTGAACTAAACCTGCAAGCAAATTAATATGAGCTTGATCGCTATTTAAAGCAGGAATGTAAGCATAGCTTCCGCCACCTGCCTCTTGAAACAACTCAGCGTTTTGTATAGCGAGCTCTTCAAGCGTTTCTAAACAGTCAGCAGAAAAAGCAGGACTTAAAACCTGAACTGACTTAACACCTTGCTTTGCCCAATCTTGTAAAAGCTGGTCGGTATAAGGTTTCACCCATTCTTGTTTTCCAAAACGTGATTGGAAGCTAATTGCCCATTCATCATCTTTTAAATGCAAAGCTTCAGCGACTAACTTTGCAGTAATGCGACAACGGTCTGCATAAGGATCACCTTTGTCTGCATAAGGCTGTGGAATACCATGAAATGACATCAATAGTTTTTCAGGCTTACCATGCTGTGCTTGATAAGCTAAAACACTTTCTGCCAGTGCTTGAATAAACATTGGGTGCTGATAGTAGTCTTTAATAATGGTCAAACCCGGCAAATTGCGCTGAGTAGGAATCCACTTAGCAAATGCGTCATATAACGGTGCTGTCGATGTGGCAGAATACTGAGGAAATAAAGGCAATAAAATGACATGCTCTTGTGGATGAGCTGCCAACTTTTCTAAAACTGCATCAATACCCGGATTACCATAAGTCATGGCGGGCAACACAGTTAAGTCAAACTGTTTATTTTCACGCTCTAAATAAGCCTGCACACGTTGAGTTTGCTCAAATACAATTTCACGCATGGGCGAATCGGTAGACCATACCGAAGCATAGGCATGCGCTACTCTTTTTGGGCGAAAAGGCAAAACAAACAGATTTAAGATAATCCACCAGATGAATTTTGGTATTTCAATCACACGTGAATCAGATAAAAACTGCTTTAAAAAACGGCGCACCGCTGGGACAGTTGCCTCATCCGGTGTGCCTAAATTCGCTAAAATGACAGTAACTTTCGGTTTTTGTTCAAACGACATGCGCAAATGCCTTTCAGTTCATCTTATGACACTAATGTAACAGTTTTCATGGTCATATCTAAATTGAATTGCTCTAAGCTTTTAATCGAGTCACCCGATGGTTCCATTTATAACTGAGCAAGAGCTTTTGCGCTTTTGTCGTCACCTTCCATAAACTATGCTGCTGATCAATCTTGGTTGGAACAATCCAACCCTGTGATTGCATCTGATTTTTAATACGGAATAGTGCCTTATGATTAATCTGTGCGCCAGCCACCGCATGTGCTCTTGGCAACTCCTGACGGGCATCCTCTAGTCCTGCATGATTGAGATATTCATTGAGACAAGTTCCAAAGTTTTCTTCTGGCATGGCTGTCTCAAAATGTTTAGCCAATATACTTAAGAGCTGTGACCAAGTCATTTGTCTCTAACGCTTAAGCTCTCTAAAGTTGCCATCTTGAAAAGCTTGAATCTGATATTCAAACGCAAAAACATCATGTGGAGCCACTTCATTGGTTTGAGTTGATGACTCTACTAACTGTTGCTCTAATTGTGAAATTTTACTTTTTAATCGATTAATTTCATCTTCTAATTGATGTGCTTGGTGTGCAGGTACCCAGCCTTGCCCCACATGCTGTTCAACTATTAGAGGCATATTTAAACGGACCGCTAACTCTAAGTCACGAGGGCTTTTAAAGTAAAATATGTGGTGAGCTTCATGTAATAGTTTTTTTCTAAATGCGAGAAATTTTTCTTTAAGCTGTGGATGAGCCTCTTGTAAATGCATCTCGCGGCTTTCCGGCTGTTCATGCATAAATACAACAATCGGTTTAGCTCGACTTAAAGCGTATTCATACTCTAGAGCAAAGTAACTAGCACCAGAAATAGATTGTTCACCATACTGGCTACCTAGCAACAAAACAATATAATCCGATTCATCAATTTGCCGACGGGCAAGTGTTGTAGTTAAAGGACTTCTATACTCTAAACCCCAAGCAAAAAAACCCATACTGACTAAAGTTTGAGAGAGAACCATACGTTCAGGTTGCATCTCGCGACCTGACGTTGAAATAAAAATCTGATAGCGTGTATCGAGCATAACAATACCCTTATCGCCCCATAATCTTAATATGGCCCAAATAAGCCAAGATTATGAACCGCCCCAAATAAGAAAAATAAATATAAAAAACGCTTTCTTCTGAATGCCTACAACAGAGCTCAACTCAGATTGTGTAGCGTCCATGTCAATTCTTGTGGAATCATATTCTGTAAAACAGGTTGCAATGCTTCGGCATTATTACCACTTACATAACATTCAATACGTGCAACATTCTGACGTATTTGGTCACATAATAACTCATTTTTTATTAAAATACGGGCTGTTTGTCGGGCAACTGCCAATCCCGAATCAACCAGTGTGAATTGGTTATCAAAAAGATGATGAATTGCTTCATTTAAGAACGGATAATGTGTACAACCGAGCACTAAATAGTCAGCCCCTTGATCGGCTGCAGGCTGTAAAACCTCTTTTAATGCATTCAAACAAACAGGACTCATTTGCTGGCCTGCTTCGACACAAGGAACAAGCTCCAGATTGGTTAAAGTCATGACTTTAACACCCGCTGGAACAGCAAATTTTTCCACGACATCTTTAATAAGTTGCCCACGAAAAGTAGCAGGCGTTGCCAATACTGCAACTACTTTAGAACGGGTTTGTAATACGGCAGGGTTTAATGCCGGTACTAAACCAACAATGGGAAAGTGCTCGCCATAATGTTCACGTAAATGGTCAAGACTAAATGCTGAGGCAGTATTACATGCCACGACTGCAATTTTACAACCTTGGCGGTATAACCAGTCGACAGCGCGAGCGGTAAGCTCTCTAATTTCTTCATCAGAACGAGGGCCATAAGGAACATAGGCTGTATCGGCATAATAGACAATATGTTCGTTTGGCAAATATCTGGCAATTTCTGCTGCAACCGACATTCCACCAATTCCCGAATCAAAAATACCAATTGGGGCATCTGCCGATGCTTTAGGCATAGATTCTAATTCGGTAAATAAAGGCTGTATGGCTGTCATGGCAGTACTAGAGAGTGTCGGAAAATTTCACTCTATAAAGCTTAAACCTCAAGTGCCTAATTGCAAGTGCAAATTACCACTTTTTAACTGCAAAATGGTTTCGCCTTTATCATTTTCGACCAATGTTCCGTAGTTCACGAGATGATAGAAAGCCTGACGTTGAATAAGCGCATTAATACCAAATCGGACATGCACGTATGGGCGTAATTCTCCTGCATATTCGCGCATAAAAATCGGGTGTTCTGCATCAACTAAAATCACATCTTGATTGGTGGTAGTCAGTTGCAAAAACTGATCACCTGAAATTTCAACCTGATCGACCTGATTGACCAATAAAGGTTCATCTTCAACTTCGATTTCAATTTGTTCTACAGGGGTTTTCAGGTAGAATTTACCCTCTTCTTTCCATAGGACTTTGGTAAACAAATCCAATAGAGCTTGGCGCTTGATTAATTGACCTTCGTGCCACCATTCTCCATTGGCTTTAACCGTTAAATCCATTTTACCGCAATGCTTTGGATGCCATTGCTCTAAAGGTGGGATTGACCTTTTGTGACTTTGCTGTACACCTTTTAAGTATTGTGCAATGCTCATTAAGTTTTTATCATCAGATAACGGTATTTTTCCCATATCCGATGGGGAATTATTTTGATTTACCATAGTTTATGCCTTGCTGACGAGAAAATATGACGACTCAGCCAATTGGCTAGATCATGGTTTAAAACTATACTAGCCAAAACGATAAAAGGCACAATAGCATATTTGCGCCTATGGATTAAAACTCACGGCAGCACCGGATGATCTGACATTACGGTTGCCACCTTTAAGTATTGAGGAGTCCTACATGGAACACATCGAACGCGAATCGATGGAGTTTGACGTTGTCATCGTAGGTGCAGGACCTGCAGGTCTATCTGCTGCGATTAAGATCCGTCAATTAGCGATTGAGAATAACTTACCCGATCTTTCAGTTTGTGTAGTTGAAAAAGGCTCTGAAGTAGGTGCGCATATCTTATCTGGTGCTGTACTTGAACCGCGTGCTATTAATGAACTTTTCCCAAACTGGAAAGAAGAAGGTGCGCCTCTTAACGTGCCTGTAACTGAAGACAAAACTTTCTTCTTGCTTTCAGAAACTACGTCTAAAGAAGCACCTCACTGGATGGTTCCAAAAACCATGCACAATGACGGTAACTATGTTATCTCGCTAGGTAACGTTGTTCGCTGGTTAGGTCAAAAAGCTGAAGAATTAGAAGTTTCTATTTTCCCTGGTTTTGCTGCATCTGAAGTGCTTTACCATGAAGACGGTACTGTAAAAGGTATTCAAACTGGTGACATGGGTATTGGTAAAGATGGCGAACCAACGCATAACTTTACTCCGGGTTATGAGCTTCACGCTAAATACACCCTCTTTGCCGAAGGTTGCCGTGGTCACTTAGGTAAACGCCTCATTGCAAAATACAATCTTGATAAAGATGCTGACCCTCAGCACTACGGTATCGGGATTAAAGAACTTTGGGAAATTGACCCAGCAAAACATAAGCCGGGCTTAGTCATGCACGGCGCTGGTTGGCCATTATCTGAAACTGGTTCGTCTGGTGGTTGGTGGTTGTATCACGCTGAAAACAACCAAGTGACTTTGGGTATGATTGTGGACTTGTCTTATGAAAATCCACACATGTATCCATTTATGGAAATGCAGCGCTGGAAAACTCATCCACTCATTAAACAATACTTAGAAGGTGGTAAACGTATTTCTTACGGCGCACGTGCTGTAGTGAAAGGCGGCTTCAACTCATTGCCTAAATTAACTTTCCCAGGTGGTTGCTTAATTGGTGATGACGCAGGTTTCTTAAACTTTGCAAAAATCAAAGGCTCACACACTGCTATGAAATCAGGCATGTTATGTGGTGAAGCTGTATTTGAAGCGATTGCTGCTGGTGTAGAAAAAGGCGGTGACCTTGCGATTGCTCGTGTTACTGAAGGTGAAGATTTATTCGTTAAAGAATTGACTTCATACACTGACAAATTTAACAACAGCTGGTTAAAAGAAGAGCTTTATAACTCTCGTAACTTTGGCCCAGCAATGCATAAATTTGGTCAATGGATTGGTGGTGCATTTAACTTTATCGACCAGAACGTCTTTAAAGTTCCATTCACTTTGCATGATTTGAAACAAGACTTCGCTGCATTGAAAACTGTTGATGCAACGAGCTTTAAGCCAAACTATCCAAAACCAGATGGCAAGCTTACATTTGATCGTTTGTCTTCGGTGTTTATCTCAAACACTGTACATGAAGAAAATCAGCCAGCTCACTTGAAGCTTACTGATCCTTCAATTCCAGTGAATGTGAACTTACCAAAATGGGATGAGCCTGCTCAGCGCTACTGCCCTGCTGGTGTTTATGAAATCATGGAAAATGATGATGGTTCTAAACGCTTCCAGATTAACGCAGCAAACTGTGTTCACTGTAAGACTTGTGATATTAAAGACCCATCTCAAAACATTACATGGGTAACGCCTGAAGGCGGCGGTGGTCCGAATTACCCTAATATGTAATAAAAAAGCCCCGAATAATCGGGGCTTTTTTATTAGTATCCACTTATTGAAAAGGCGGTATTTTTGATACTTTTAGATTAAAATTCTTTTTATAGAAAATAAATGTGCCTAATAAAAATAAGCTAAGAAAACCAAAATTCCGTGCTAGATCAATATACCAAGCTGATTTTCCAAACAATAAATCAATCATTAGCATAAATCCCATGAATCCTGTATGTAAGATGAGGCTATTATTAATTTTTGATTCTGGAGCAAAAGATGTATTTCTATAACCTAATATAATTGAACCGAGAATTATAAAAGTGAATAAAATTATTGTAGCCATAGTCTCAGTTAACCAAGAAACTTTTATACTTAACAAACCAGCAAGACATGCGAACCAAAGGAAAATAAATAAGCTTCGTTTTAGAAAATAATCTTTCATTTTTATATGTCATTTATATACTTAATTTTATAGATTATATAATGATTCTTATTTGTAAAAAATTATCATTTTAAAATAAATTAAATATTTAATGGCTCCCAACACTATTCATTAGAAGCCTTATTTATTCTATTAGCCCTTTTTCACCAAGTAATGAAATTCTTTATGACCATTTTCATCTAAGCGTTCTTCTTGCAAAAGCAACTCATGACCTAAATGCATACAAAATTTAGGAATATCCCACGAAGTCGAATTGTCTGTTGCGAAGACCTCAACCACGTCTCCAGATTTAGATTTACGAATGGCTTGATGCAACATCATGACAGGTTCCGGACAACGTAAACCACGTGTATTGAGTTGTACAGTAGGTGAAATAGGTTGTTCTGACATAACTAACTCGAACAAATAGAATTTTCACATTTTAGCATAAACCGATCACTGACTTATGAACTGTAACTGGTGTTTACATAACAATATGTGTTTTGTCTTTTACTTTGTTTTATAGATGCATAAGGGCCTTTTCTTCGGTATGATCAATGTATTCATTTGATACATTGAGTCTTTAGGAAAGATCATGCAAGAGGAACCGAGTCCGTCGTGGGGAATGCGAGGCTTACGAAAGTGGTTAGGTACAGCGCCCGAAACCCGAGATGAATTATTAAAACTAGTCCAAAATTCACGTCGTTTTTTAGAACCTGATACTGTTGCCATGCTTGAAGGTGTTCTTGACCTTCCTGCTACAAAAATTCGTGAAGTCATGACGCCACGAACAGCAATGATCAGTATGCAAGAAGATGATCAGTTACTTGATATTCTTCACGTATTGGTTGAGTCTGCTCACTCACGTTTTCCAGTTTTCTCAGCTGACCAACCTGATAATGTTGTTGGTATTTTACTGGCAAAAGATTTACTACCATTTTTGACTGAGCCAAATACCAAATTAGATATTGGCTCGCTCATGCGTCAGCCATTATTTGTGCCTGAAAGTGCACGTTCAGATCAAGTTCTTCGTATGCTTAAGCATACCCAGACCCATATTGCAATTGTCATTGATGAATATGGTTCAACGGCAGGGCTTGTTACGCTTGAAGATATTCTTGAAGAGATCGTGGGTGAAATTGAAGACGAACATGATACTGCTGATGAAGATGCACAGTACATTGTTCCAGATAGTGACCACACTGTAGCGAATGCATGGATGGTGCAGGCACTTACACCAATTGAACACTTCAACACTGTATTAGATGCTGATTTTTCTGACGATGAAGTAGAAACTGTCGGCGGTTTATTGCTTCAAGAAATTGGTTTAGTCAGTGATTTACAAGGTCAGACTGTTGAACTTGGAAAGTGGTTATTTACGATTGTTGAAGCAGATGCCCGCACTATTCATCTGATTCGAGCTGTACGTCAATGAGAGCATACTTTGAAAAGCTGTTAGATTCTTCGCAACAACAAAAACAGCTTCCATTAATTTTTCCATTGCTCATTGCTTTATTTTCAGGTGCCGTGTTTAGTTTTGCACTGGCACCTTATTATTGGTGGTGGCTGGCAATTTTGTCTCCTGCCCTACTCTATGCAACATTACATAAACGCTCAGCCAAACAAGCATTTGCGATTGGTTGGAGTTATGGTTTTGGTTTATGGTTTGTAGGGGCTTTCTGGCTCTATACATCTATCCATGTATACGGCGATACCAATGCCTTTTTAAGCGTATGTATGATTGCTGTTATGGCTCTTGTGATGGGGTTATTTACAGCATTCCAAACTTGGGTTTATCGACGCTTCTTCCCTGAAACACCGCTGACTTTCGCCCCTCTCTGGATTGTTTTTGAGTGGGCTAAAACTTGGGTGTTTACAGGTTTCCCATGGCTATTTGTAGGTTACGCTTTTACCGAACGCCTACTCGATGGCTATGCACCGCTATTTGGTATTTATGCAATTTCTTTCGTGGCAATTGTATTGGCGTGTGCTTTAGTTGAAGTTCTGCGTAAGCGTATTTTCTGGGTTATTCCTTCTGCCCTATTAGTTTTAGGTGCATGGGGAGCATCATATATTCAGTTTGTACAACCTAAAGCGGCTAAACCACTGAGCGTTTCGCTTATTCAAGGTAACATTCCACAAGATTTAAAATGGCTAACTGAATATCAAGTTAGAACATTAGAAATTTATGCAGGTTTAACTCAATCTGAATGGGGCCGTGACCTCATTGTATGGCCTGAGTCTTCAATTCCACTCTTCCAAACCGATATTGAACCGTTTTTGGATGCCATGGATGCACAAGCGAAAAAGAACCATACTGCTTGGGTAACCGGTATTCCTTATTGGGATGTTGCAAAATCACATCAAGTCGGCAGTCCTCTGTATTACAACAGTATTATGGCGTCTGGCAGCGATTCAAGCGGCCTTTATAAAAAGCAGCGTCTTGTGCCGTTTGGTGAATATATTCCGCTTTCAGGTTTACTCTCTTGGGTGTTACCAGCCATGCAAAATGATATTAGCATGAGCGGTTTTACACGTGGTGAGAGCAACCAGAAACCACTCTTAATTAAAGGGCATGCGCTTGCTGCTGCAATTTGTTATGAAGTGGCATATCCAAACCTGACACGACGTAATGCAGAAGATAGCGACTTCTTGGTGACTGTATCTAATGATGCTTGGTTTACGGGTACTGCTGGCCCATGGCAACATTTACAAATGGTACAAATGCGCGCGAAAGAAAATGGTCGCTGGTTTATTCGTGCAACCAACACAGGTGTAACAGCATTTATTGATCAAAATGGTCATATCACTGAACAAGCACCGATTGATAAAGAGTTTGTCTTGAGAGGTGATTTACCGGCTATGCAAGGCCAAACTCTCTATAACCGTTTAGGTGATTATCCAATTTTAGGATTTGCGGTATTACTGCTGGTTTTAGGTTGGATCTATCGCCCGCGTAAAGTTGATGTGTCTTATAAATCACGTCGCTAAATTATAATAGCTTTGTACCCAGAGGAACTTCAAACTCTGGGATACAAAGTGCTACATCCCCATCTGCGTTATGAAACCCTGTCACTAAACATTCTGATTGAATAGGCCCTATTTGCTTTTTAGGGAAATTCACGACCGCAACCACTAATTTACCAATCAAGTCCTGCGGTTGATAAAGTTTAGTAATCTGAGCACTCGATTTACGTACACCCAATTCTTCACCAAAATCTACATGCAGAATATAAGCAGGTTTACGCGCCTTTTCAAAAACCTCAGCTTGAATAATTTTACCTACACGAAGCTCTACTTTTAAAAAATCATTCCACTCGATTTGTTCCATTTACTTTTCTCATATTCTTAAATATCTGATTTGAAGCATATAATATGTACAAATAAAGAAACACCCTCTTTTTATTTTCAGCTCTCAAAATTCATGTTAAATTAAATCTGCTGACTCAAAAGCCGTAAACGTTTACGTCAATCAACGTGCCAACATACCTCCAACAATGCTTGGAGCTATTTATTCAAAATATTTTTATATTTTGAATGGCACGGGCGTTTGTTGGTTTACGGAGTTAAAATGAAAAACTCAAAATCTTTATCTAGTTTTAGAAAACTTCCAAATCGCTATACCTCTATCGTTTTACCATTTCTTTTATCGATCATTATGACTTTTGTGGTTTCAATGATTAGTACATTACGAAGTTTGGGATTAGAAGAATTTTCCCTATATGTATGGATGTCTGCATGGGCAATTTCTTGGATAATCGCTTTTCCAACATTACTTTTAGTCTTACCGATCGTCCGTAAAATCACGACACTATTGGTACAGCCTGCTTAAACAAAAAAGACGTAGATTTAATATCTACGTCTTTTTCAAAAATGAAGTTAGCTATCAGTATTAAAAAGCGATAGATAACTGCAAAGATAAATAAGCAACTAGACTTGATAAAAAAACCATTGGTACATAGCGATAAGCTTTAAAAACTAATTGCTCATATTTAGATGATATTTGTTTCGCTTGCCATACGCTCGCTTTTAATGCAGTGAAAAAGCTCACCATTAACCATGCACTGACAATACTTAATGCGAAGAAACCAATCATGATTTGGCTGCTACCTTCTGTACTCAGCCATAGTTTTAATGAAACTTCAGAAATTGGTAATAATGCTAAAATCAATAGGACAGACTTAAGCATCGCCCAATGAAACTGATTCAGTTCATCAAGTACGAGAAATGCTTTCATTTAATCTCTCCCATAGTTTTATAAAGTGGTTTTTATTTATTATGCAAAGCTTTTATTTAAATATATAGCTTATTTTCTCTCATATTTTAACTTTCTTGTAACTATTAAATATGGGAATAATTCTTATTTTAAATCTCAAAATTAGATATTAACTTTTTTACCTTATTTTCAATTATTTATTATATTTTTGTGATTAAGAAAGATTATCAATTCGGATTATCGTTTTATCTTATTAACCGAATCGATAATCTCTCTTACATTTTAATTAAGGTTGGTAGTAAATATCGGCATCGTTGCCTTCACCACCTTCTTTACCGTCTGCACCAAATGAATATAAGTCAAAAGGATGACCGTCTTTTCCTGGAATGACATATTGAATATCATTTTTCCAACTGTCTTTAGGATAACCACCTTTCACATAACCACCTGGCATCCAGTTTTTTGCTGTAGCAGGTTGATTAATAAGTGCATCTAGTCCGCCTTCTTGCATAGTTGGGAAATGTCCGTTATCGAGCTTGTACTGATCTAAAGCACCCGCTACCCCCTTCAAGGTAATTTGAGTGGTATCGATTTTAGCTTTTTCACTACGACCCATGACGTTCGGCACAATTAAAGCCGCCAACACACCTAAAATAACAATCACGACCATGACTTCAATAAGGGTAAAGCCTGAGGCACGTTTCATTCGAGCACCGCTCGAACGTGCCGAAAGTCTGAAAGCTACGCTTGAGGTTTTTTGAGCATCCTTAACGTGCTCTTTTTGTTTCATGACCATCTTCATCATTATCTCTAATATCAAAGTTATTAAATCATATTGTTCATATTTACGATTGGCAGCATAACCGCAATTACAATAACCAACACAATGCTTGCCATTAATACCAGCATAAGCGGTTCAAGTAATGCCAATAAGGTTGAAATAAATGTCGTCACCTCACGGTCTTGCATAGTTGATGCACGTTCCAGCATACGGTCAAGCTCACCTGATGCCTCACCACTTCGAATCATTTGTACCATCATTGGTGGGAAATAACCACTGCGCTCCAATTGCGTACCCAAGTTACCACCTTCGGTAACACGCTCAGCAGCATGGGCAATAGAGTCACGGATCACCCAGTTATTGGTCACAGCAGCACCAATTTTTAGAGCATCCACCAACGGCACACCCGAACGAGTCAAAATAGACAAGGTACTGGCAAAGCGTGCAGCATTAATACCACGGGACAGTTTACCGAATAATGGCAATTTGAGTGTTAAGCGATCAAAAGCATAATGACCAGCCGTTGTTTTTAAAAACCGCACAAAGGCAACAACGCCTATCACAGCAAAAAGGATGATAAAGACCCACGCATGGCGAATAAAATCACTCGCTTTCATTAAAGCGACTGTAATCCATGGTAAGGCATCTTTGCTTTGATCGAAGGTTTTTACAATCTCTGGAACCACATAGGTCATTAATCCCATCACAATACCAAATGACATCAGCATTAAAATGATCGGGTAAATCATGGCACCTTGAACTTTCTTTTGCATGGCAAAACGGTTCTCAGTGTAGTCTGATAGCTGATCTAAAATGAGATCTAAATGACCTGAACGCTCACCTGCTGCAACTGTTGCAATATAAAGGTCAGGAAAACGACCTGACTGTTGCATGCCTTGCGCAAGTGAGTGCCCTTCTAATACTCTTGAACGAACCGAGAGTAAAAGATTTTGTACATGTGCTTTTTCACTTTGTCTGCTCACGGCGCGTAAAGCTTCTTCTAGAGGAATTGCAGCAGCAACCAAAACGGAGAGTTGTCTGGTCATCAGTGCTAAATCATAAGCACTAAACTTTTTCTGGAATAACCCGTGGCTTTGATGCTTATCTTTTTGTTCAACAGGGTCAACGCTAATCGGAGTCCATGCTTTATCGCGTAATTGTTGGCGAATCTGACGTGCTGAGTCTCCTTCAAGCACCCCCTTTTGCTGCTTCCCTGAAGCATCAATAGCAGTAAATTGATATGCAGGCATGGTAATGTTCTAATTTTCCAAAAATAATAGTCGCTGCTGTTGCATCTATGCTACGCAATCATTCATATTCATTCTATAGCCTGTGTAGAATACCCAAGTCCTCTTCACGACGCTATGCCGTTTTTTAAAATTGACGAAATGAGCCTCTATGACCATAACGCCAAAGCCTGATTCAGTTGTTTATCGTGTGCGTGTTGCCGTACCTGTGCATCTGTACGACACTTTTGACTATACACTCACCAAAGCACAATATGAACGGGCTCAAGTAGGTTCACGCGTCGCAATTTCATTTGGACGGCAAAACCTGATTGGTATCATTACTGAAAAAGTTGACCCACAAGAATCATTTACAGGTAACTTTCAGCTTAAAGCCATTTCTGAACTTTTAGATAATGAACCTATTTTAGATGAACAAGTTTTAAATTTATTGACATGGTCAGCACAATATTACCAATTTCCGATTGGTGAGGTCATGCAAACTGCTTTACCTGCGTTATTACGTCAGGGTAAACCCATGGATGTTTTATTTCATCTATGGAAAATCATTCCATGTGACAATGTTGAAGCTCTGCTAAAACGCTCAATCAAACAACAAGACGCTTATCAAATTTTAAAATTACACCCTGCCGGAACTACAGAAAATATTCTTAATTTGAGTGGTGTAGAAACTGCGACACTTAAAGCACTTCAAAAGAAAGGACTGGTAGACTGTACGCTTGAGCCTCATGACTTTAGCCCAGCACCCGTACAATTGGCTCAAATGCCACTCACGCTTAATGAAGACCAAAAGAAAGCAACTCAGCACGTCCTTAATGCACAGCATCAATATCAAGCGTTTTTGTTAGATGGTTTAACGGGAAGTGGTAAAACTGAAGTTTACCTGCACATCATGCATGAAGTGCTAAAGCAAGGTAAGCAAGTATTAGTGTTAGTTCCTGAAATTGGTTTAACCCCTCAAACCATTTCGCGCTTTAAGTCTCGTTTTAACTGCGACATTGCTTTATTACATTCGGGCTTAAATGACTCGAAGCGCTTACAAGCATGGCAACAGGCACAGACTGGAAAAGCCTCTATTATTTTAGGAACACGTTCAGCCATTTATACCCCGCTGCCACGTTTGGGCCTTATCATTTTAGATGAAGAGCACGATCTGTCTTATAAACAACAAGAAGGCTTTCGTTACCATGCGCGTGATGTCGCGCTTTACCGCGGACATTTACAAGGCTGTCCTGTTCTTTTAGGTTCAGCAACCCCAAGCATTGATAGCTATCACTTAGTCGAAACTGGCAAGTTAACTGCACTTCAGCTGAACCAACGTGCAGGCCATGCGCTTTTACCAAAAATGCATTTGATTGATCTTAAAATTGTCAAAAAACAGCATGGAATTAGCCAGCCTTTAATCGAGCAAATTAAAAATACCCTAGCAAGAAAAGAACAGGTTTTAATTTTTTTAAACCGACGTGGTTATGCACCTGTTCTGGTCTGTGAAAGTTGTGGTTGGCAAGCGAATTGTCCGCATTGTGATGCGCATTTTACGTTGCACACTCAGCCTTATTCTTATTTACATTGTCACCACTGCGGCACGGTTCATCGCTTGCCAGACCACTGCCCTGAATGTCAGCAGAAGAGTTTAAAAACTTTAGGTGCTGGCACAGCCAAGGTTGAAGAGCATTTACAAGAATTATTTCCAGATCATGATGTGATTCGGGTCGATCGTGACAGCACCAGCCGAGTCGGTAGCTGGCAAAAAATTTATGATCGCATTCAGCAAAATAAACCTTCGATTTTGCTTGGTACGCAAATGTTGGCAAAAGGTCACCATTTTCCGCATGTGACCTTGGTTGCTATTTTAGATATTGATGCAGGTTTATTGAGTGTCGATATACGAGCGCCAGAGCGTACTGCTCAATTGATTGTACAAGTGGCTGGTCGTGCAGGTCGTGGAGAACATAAAGGTCATGTTTATTTACAGACTTTAAGGCCAGATCACCCTTTATTGACCACGCTTATTGAAAAAGATTATCGGGCAGTCGCAAAGCAAACATTGGCTGAACGTAAAGTTGCATTACTGCCGCCTTATCGCTATGCCGTACTAATACGCGCTGAATCGAAAGATCGCGATTATACCTTGCATTTTTTAAATGAAGCTGCCGAGCAACTTCGTCAAATTGCAGGTGATATTGTTGATATCTGGGGGCCAATTCCCGCGCCAATGGAACGTAAAGCGGGACGTTACCGCGCCCATATGGTGATTTTGTCTGCTGACCGCGCTCGTCTGCATTTTTACTTAAGACAATGGTGGGCTCAGTTGGTCCATGCGCAAAGACAGCATCAACTCAGACTCTCTATTGATGTTGACCCGCAAGAATTTAGTTAGATGACTTGAATATCATGGTGTGAAGAAACCTTTTTGGCTTTACACTTAAAAAGATCAATACATTCGGGGTAATGAATGTCATTCCTACTGCAAGCAACTATTTTTCTTGGAGCTTCTCTGATTTTAGTCCCTTTGGGTAAACGCTTAGGGATTGCAACAGTTTTAGGTTATTTATTTACGGGCATACTTCTTGGCCCAAGTGTTTTAAATATTGCCCATGACCCTGAAGCCATTATGGAATTGGCTGAGTTTGGGGTCATCTTACTTATGTTCCTGATTGGCTTAGAGTTACGTCCACAGCGCTTATGGGAAATGCGTGACTCTATTTTCGTGATGGGGAGTTTGCAAGTGGTGATTACGGGCATAATTCTCATGCTCACCATATTCCTGCTATTTCAACAACACCTCGCTGCGAGCTTTGTGATTGGTTTTGCGCTTGCGCTATCTTCTACGGCTTTTGTATTACAGCTTCTGTCTGAAAAACAACAGCTCAATACGACTTATGGCCAGCAATCATTTTCAATTTTACTGTTCCAAGATATTGCAGCAATACCTTTACTAGCAGTCATTCCCCTCTTGGCAGGAACCGAATCTACCCATCATGGTATTGCTTATTTTGCTGCCATCATCGCAACATTTAGTGGACTATTCCTATTTAGTCGCTATGTGATGCGTCCATTTTTTCGTTTTGTCGCAAAAAGTGGTGCGACCGAACTGATTACCGCAGTGGGGTTATTTATTATTCTCGCTGTTGTGCTACTTATGGACACTTTAGGAATTAGCACGACACTAGGCGCTTTTCTTACTGGGGTGCTTTTAGCCGACTCAGAATTTCGTCATGAACTTGAAGCAAGTATTGCTCCGTTTAAAGGGCTATTACTTGGTTTGTTCTTTATGACTGTGGGCATGACCACACAACTGTCTTTATTTATTGAAATGCCTTGGCTCATTATTGGCGGAGCGATTGGCTTACTCGTTATAAAAACCCTCGTGTTGACCGCTATTGCCCGCTATAAAAAATATAGTTGGAACAATAGCCTGCTGCTTGGAACATGTTTAGCGCAAGGTGGTGAATTTGCATTTGTCATTTTAAGCCTTGCCAAAAGTGAAAAAGTTTTGACTGATGCTTTATTAGAACCTGTTACCCTGATTGTGACGTTGTCGATGGTCCTTACCCCAGTCATTTACTGGATTATGGCAACTAAAATCATTCCTTTGTTTAATAAAGAACGCCCACCTGAATATGATGAAATTCCGCAACAAGATAATCCAATTATCATTGCTGGGTTTGGTCGCTTTGGACAAATTATTGCGCGTATTGCCCGTTTGCAGCACTTAGGCTTTACTGCCATCGACAACAACCTTCACCAAGTGGACTTTGTGCGTCGATACGGCGGTAAACTCTACTATGGAGATGTCACCCAACCTGACTTACTTCGCTCGGCAGGCATTGAAAAAGCCCAAGTATTTATTCTCGCAATAGACGATGTCGAAGACTCTATGAACGTTGCACGGCATCTAAGATTGAACTATCCACACATAAAGTTACTAGCACGTGCACGTGACCGACATCATGTACATCTATTAAGAGACTTAGGTGTTGAACATATTTGGCGTGAAACCTATTTATCATCATTAGGTATGGCTTATCGCGCTTTACGCGAACTTGGTATTTCCGATGAACAAGCCTATAACAATATCGAAATCTTTCGAGATTATGATGAGAAATTACTCATTCAGCAGCAAAGCATTTATACCGATGAACAAAAGGTTTTTGAAACTCATCGTAATGCGCTGGCTGAACTTGAACATCTCTTTGAAAGCGATGCACAGCAAGCCACATCAAGACATGACGTGAATTTAAAGCGTCATTTACAACCAAATCGTATCGACATTACACGAGATCACGAAGAATAACTTGAGATTTCGTAAAATGGCTATATTAAGGACTTATTCACATTGCCTAAATGATTGCGACAATCGGTACAAGAGTTACCGATGTCCTGCTTGCAGCCACGCTGCATTCCCTAAGCTTGATTAAACCGAAGTTGTTATAATCTGCTTAGGGCCCTGGAGAATATTATGTCTGATTTACGCCAACGCTTTTATATAGAGGACTTTCCTGTTCGCGGTGAAGTAGTTCATCTAGAAGAAGCATTACAAACTATTTTAGCTCAACGCGACTACATGCCTGCGGTTAAAATTCTACTAGGCGAGATGTTGAGTGCGACTGCATTACTTGCAAGTACTTTAAAAATCAAAGGCCGTATCAGCTTGCAAATCCAGGCTAGCGGCTCTTTTAAATGGGCTATGGCTGAATGTAACCATTTAGGCGAAGTTCGCGCTTTAGCAGACTACGAAACAGATCCACGTTTTGTTGAAGCAACTGACAGCAGTACAGTCCTTGGTGCTTTAGTTAATCCAATTTTATTTATTAACATCGAACCTGAGCATGGTGAGCGTTATCAAGGGATCGTACCTCTTGACCAAACAAATCTAGCGGGTTGTTTGATGCAGTATTATGATTTATCTGCTCAAATTCCAACTCGTATTGTATTGGCAAGTACAGCTAAACGTTCTGGTGGTTTACTCATTCAGTTATTACCTCGTCATGATGAAGAAGAGCAAAAACTGGTTGATGAAGACCTATGGCCACGTTTAACCATGCTGACTGAAACGCTCAAGCCTGAAGAACTAACTGAGCTTTCAGCGAATGAAATTTTGTATCGTCTTTATAATGAAGAAGAAGTACGCTTGCCAGAAGTTGAACACTTAAAATTTGGCTGTACTTGCTCTAAAGAGCGCTGTGCTAAAGCACTCATTCAAATTGGTGTTGATGCTGTTCATGAAACACTGGAAGCACAAAACCCGATTCAAATGGATTGCCAGTTCTGTAATACTCGTTATGAATTCACTGCCGAAGAAGCATTGGGTTTATTTGGTGAACACTTGAGTTAATCCCTTAATTTATAAAAAGGCGGTCAAACCGCCTTTTTATTTATCTATAATTTTTGATGAGAATTTTCAGCATGTTATTTTAAATCAGTTAATATGAGCTTACTTTATAACCCAATAAATAAGATGCTTATATTTCATGAATTATTTTGATTATTTTCTCTTTATTTTCAGTGTCATTATTATGATTGCGACCCCTGGCCCTGTCATGATTTTGGTGGCAAGCGCCGGACTAAAAGGCGGATATAAAAAAGCACTGGAAACCATTTTTGGTACAAATCTCGCCTCACTGGTTTTAATTTTTATTTCGGTACTCGTACTTAAAGGAGTACTCGGTATTAATGAAAGCTATTTAAATATTATTCGTGTTTTAGGTTGTCTCTATATTGGCTATTTAGGATTTAATATTCTCAAAGAAGTCATCCAAGCCCCTCATCCGGAAGCAATACAAACCGTTTCTGCCCAAAATGGTGGTTTTAAAAAAGGCTTTTTAGTGGGTATTTCAAACCCTAAAGATATTATTTTCTTTTCGGCTTTCTTTCCTCAATTTGTCTCTATTTCACCTAACCTAAATTTCAGTTTGACCCTTCTTACACTGACATGGATTGTTTTAGATTTTTTAACCCTATCTTTAGTTTATGTATTCTTCCGTCGCCTTTCTAACAGCCACTTATACCCTAAAATACTCGGCTTATGCGGCCTATTGCTTTTATTAATTGCCCTATACGGTTTATATCAAACTTTCATATAAAGAATTAGAGGCATAGTCCTAATTGACTTATGTCTCTTCCACCTAGTCTCCCATTTTTGTAAGAGAACAACTCTTATACAATCTAGCTCATTGAAAGCCTTAAAAATTGTTTCATAATGAAATAAACAACACCATCGTGATAAAACATTATGGCAAAAAATTATTATGAAGAATTAGGGGTTAAACGAGATGCCTCTGCTGATGAAATTAAAAAAGCATATCGCAAATTAGCTCGTAAATATCATCCTGATATCAGCAAAGAAAAAGATGCAGAAGAAAAGATGCAGGCGATTAATGTTGCCTACGACACCTTAAGCAATGCCGAAAAAAAGGCTGAATATGACCAAATGTTAGACCACCCACAAGGCTTCAATGGCTTCGGTCAAGGTGCAGCTCAAGGTGGATTTGATGGTGCACGCTTTTATCGACAAGGCTTTACAGGCGGCGGTGGTGAACAAGCTGACTTTAGCGGTTTTGAAGACTTATTTGGTCGTTTTGGTGCAGGCTTTGGTGGTGGACAGCAACAATACCAAAGACAACAACGTAGTTACCGAGGTGAAGATCAACATGCCAGCATAGAGGTCGATCTTGATATTGCCTATCATGGGTCAACACAACAGATTACCTTGCAAATTCCGACTGTGAATGTTTATGGTGAGCCTGAGGTACAACGCAAAACCCTACAGGTGAAAATACCTAAAGGGATGAAGGAAGGCCAACAAATTCGTCTAAGCGGACAAGGACAAAGTGGCATCAATGGTGGTGCCAACGGCGATCTTTATATCGAGATTCAATATAAAGATACAGATCGTGTTCATGTAGAAGGCAGTGATGTATATTTAACTGTAGATGTAGCGCCTTGGGAGGCCGCATTAGGTCAAGGTATTGAAGTAAAAACACCTGCAGGACCTTTACATGTCAATTTACCAAAAAATGCAAAACAGGGACAACAGCTACGTTTAAAAGACAAAGGGATACCAAATAAAACGCCAGGCCATCTTTATTTAATTTTAAATATTGTATTCCCACCTGTGCATTCTGAAAAAGAAAAAGAAGCCTATCAGCAATTGGCAGAAGCCTTTGCTTCATTCGAACCTCGTTCATCTCATTAGGGAGCAAGATCATGACAACCATCCATTATCGAGAAATTGTATGTGACGGCCACACCTTTAGTGCTGAAGTCGTTGATGAACAATGTACATTTGATCTGCAACAATTTGCTCAAGCCTGTGGTCAAAGCCCGGACTGGATTCTAGAGCTCATTGAGTACGATATTTTAGCGATTGATACTCCGCCTGAAAAACATCAGTTTTTGGGTGAAGATGTTATTCGTGCTCGTAAAGCGTATCGTTTACAACGTGACTTTGATGCAAGTTTGGCAGCAGTTGCGGTGATGTTAGATTTGATTGATGAAGTGCAACAACTTAGAAAACAGTTGAAGCATTTTCATTAAGATTTTTTCTTCTAAATAATCTTTAAAGTAGGTATGAACTAACGTGATGGGCGGCATGGATGCCGCCTTTTGGACTGCGGTAACATGGATGTACCGTCAGTCCAATAAAGGGGTTTTGTTACTTTTGCCCAGTCAAAAGTAAGGATATGCCTATACAAAAAATATCTAATTAATCCATATATTTGAGGCAGTACTAACAAATCAACTTTACTGATCTTTGAAAATTCCTATTACTTCAACCGAGTAATCTTCTCCACTTCCTTCAAAGTCTGCTTAATCGGTTCATATTCCAAAAACCAGAACAAATTCATACGCTCTTGGCGGTGCTGCTGAGCCAATAAATCAATAACGCTTTTCTCACCACGCCCCACTAAATGCTGTCTATAGAAGTAGTACAACAATAAAACCGTACTGAGCAACATGACACCGAGCATAATCCAGAAACCCACTGGCGACTTAAGCCCCGGAATAAACTCAAAGTTCATTCCGTAAATACCAGTTAAAAGCGTAAGTGGTGCAAATACAGCGGTAATAATGGCAAGAATACGCATATTTTCATTGGTCTGGTTTGCAATCGCTGAGAAATGCAAATCTATTGCCGATTGAATCGCACTCCGTAAGCGTAAAGTATGTTTTTGAATACGTTCTACATGACTCATTAAATCATTCAAACGAACTAACAGAAGATCTTGAGAACTATGCGTACGCTCACCAATCACATGATGATAATTTTCTACAATTTCATCCCGAAACTCTTGTAGGGTTTCGATTTGTTCTTCACACAAGTTTTCGACCTGCTGAAAGGCCATGTTTTCATGAAACAGTTGATGCCATTGTTTAAAACGACGATTGCCCTGTAATAGTTGTTGTTGCCAGTGCTCGACCCTTCTGGTTAAAGGCGAACGAATATCAAGATAACCATCCACCATGCTATTGAGCAGACGTAAACATAAATCTACAGGCGAATTAGGCAACTTACGGGTTTTATTTTGTTCTTCTAAGGTTTTACATAAAATATTTTCAAGACGCTGAATATAATTTTCAATCGACTTGTTGCCCTGCTCACGTACACTAATCAGAACTTTAGGGGTAAAAATAAAACTAATTGGTGTGGTAGCTAAGCCAAACACACTCTCATGTGTTTCTCCATTTTTAATTTCATCATCAGGTGTAACAAGCTTTTTGAAAATGAGCAGGTCATATTCTTCAAGTGTATCAAAGGCACAGGGGGGCTCGATATTGGCAATATCTCGCATATGAAATTCATTAATTGCGACATCTGAAAGCTGCTGAATTTTTTGTTGCCACTCTTCATTATGGTTAACAACGTCAGATCTCACACTATCAATCCAGAAAAATTCCAGAACATGTTCAGTGTGCTTTTCTCGGCTCAAAAAAACATAGCCATCCTTTTGATGACGATAAAAATAATAAACCTGCATACCACGTCGATCTATTTGTGTGTTACTTGCATCATGCCATAAAAAAAGCCCGCATCAAGCGGACTTTTTTAGTGAGTTAAGCAATTATGCTTGCTCAATATCTTTCATAGTCAATTTGATACGACCACGGTTGTCAACATCAGCAACTTGTACTTTCACTTCCTGACCTTCTTTAAGAACATCAGTTACGTTCGCAATACGCTCATTAGAGATTTGCGAAATATGAAGAAGACCATCAGTACCTGGCATAATGTTTACGAATGCACCAAATTCTACAATACGGATAACTTTACCGTCGTAGATTTTACCTGGTTCAACTTCAGCAGTAATCGCTTGGATTTTTGCAATTGCAGCTTTAGCAGCAGCTTTAGTTTCACCAAATACGCGAACTGTACCGTTATCTTCAATATCAATAGCAGCTTTAGTTTCTTCAGTAATTTGACGGATAGTTGCACCACCTTTACCAATTACGTCACGGATTTTGTCCGGATTAATAGTAATTACTTCAAATGTTGGAGCATGCATTGAAATTTCAGGACGAGCGCGTGAAATTACTTTGTTCATTTCATTAAGGATGTGCATACGACCAGCAAATGCTTGGTTTAACGCAACTTCCATAATTTCTTCAGTAATACCTTCGATCTTGATGTCCATTTGAAGTGCAGTAATACCGTTTGCAGAACCTGCTACTTTAAAGTCCATGTCACCAAGGTGGTCTTCATCACCTAAGATGTCTGAAAGTACCGCAAAACGATCGCCTTCTTTCACTAAGCCCATTGCGATACCCGCAACTGGCGCTTTAAGTGGAACACCTGCATCCATAAGAGATAATGACGCACCACATACAGAAGCCATTGAAGATGAACCGTTAGATTCAGTAATGTCAGATACAATACGAATAACGTATGGGAAGCGGTCAGCAGCAGGAAGAACAGCTTGAACACCACGACGTGCTAAACGACCATGACCAATTTCACGACGTTTAGGACCAGACTCACGACCTGTTTCACCTACAGAGTATGCAGGGAAGTTGTAGTGCAACATGAAGTTGTCAGTTTTAGTGCCAGAAAGCGTATCAACCATTAACGCATCACGAGTATTACCCAATGTTGTTGTTACTAACGCCTGAGTTTCACCACGTGTAAATAATGCAGAACCGTGTGCACGGTCTAATACGCCAACTTGAACGTCGATCGCACGAACAGTTTTAGTATCACGACCATCAATACGTGGCTTACCAGACAAGATGTTGTCACGTACTGTACGGTATTTAAGGTCTTCAAATAATTCGTTTACTTCGTCAGCAAGACCTGTTTCGTCATTTTCAGGAACGAACTGAGCTACAGCTTCTGCATAAAGTGCATCTAATGCTGCATAACGATCTTGTTTAACCGCAATCGTATACGCTTCAGAAATTTTAGCTTCGAAAGCTGCTTTTAATTGCTCACGAAGTGTTTCATTTTTAGCTGGAGCAACCCAAGTTGATTCCACTGCACCGGCAGCAGCAGCAAATTCTTTAATTGCTTGAATCGCGATTTGCATTTCGTCATGACCGAAAAGCACTGCACCAAGCATTTGGTCTTCTGAAAGTTCTTTTGCTTCAGATTCAACCATTAATACAGCCGCTTCTGTACCAGCAACCACAAGGTCAAGGTCAGACTGAGCCATTTGTTCAAAATTCGGGTTTAAAACATATTCGCCGTTAATTAAACCAACACGAGCTGCACCGATTGGGCCACGGAATGGTGTACCTGCAATTGCTAATGCAGCAGAAGTACCTAACATTGCAGCAATATCAGCTTCCATAGTTTTGTCAGAAGAAACAACTGTTGCTGTTACTTGAATTTCGTTGAAGTAACCTTCTGGGAACAATGGACGAATTGGACGGTCAATAAGACGTGAAATTAAAGTTTCAGCTTCAGAAGCACGACCTTCACGCTTACCGTAACCACCAGGGATACGACCAGCTGCATATTGTTTTTCTTGATAGTTAACTGTTAACGGGAAAAAGTCTTGACCCGCTTTTGCTTTAGATTGAGCAACAACCGCAACTAAAACAGTTACGCCGCCCATTGTAATTAAAACTGTATTTGCTTGACGTGCAACGCGACCCGTTTCTAAAACGACTTGATGTTGACCGAACTGGAATTCTTTACGAACGATGTTAAACATTGACATGTATTGTATTTTCCTAATTTTATTCTAGTGAGACCCCTAAGGTTTGGCATTCAGACTACAACTATTGGTAGATAAATGACAAAGCTTAGAAGCCATCACACTAGACCAAAAATTTTAAATAATATTAAACGCAAAGAAGGAGCGCACAAGCGCCCCTTCTATAAATCGCCTAACGGTTGATTAGGCGAAACTTTCTTTCCAGAAACAAAGCATAGCAACATGCGATAAACCGAAAACAAAGCAAAATCGAATTAACGACGTAGACCTAAAGCACCGATCAAAGCAGTGTAACGCTCGTGGTCTTTACCATTTAAGTAGTCAAGTAATTTACGACGTTGGTTAACCATACGGATCAAACCGCGACGGCTATGGTGGTCGTGTTTGTGAGCTTTAAAGTGACCTTGTAAATCATTGATTTGAGCAGTCAATAAAGCTACTTGTACTTCTGGTGAACCAGTGTCGTTTTCAGCGCGAGCAAATTTAGCAATGATCTCTGCGCGGTCTGCATTAGTTAAAGCCATTCGATTTCTCCGAGATGCTTAAAAAATAAAATGATATGAATCAGTTGAGCGCAACTGACTGCCGTGCATCACTACAGCAAGTTGCCTATTTTAAGGTATCTATATATGGATTGCAAAATTGTTTTCAGTTACCTGTCATTTTAGACACTGACATACGCATCCGAACCCTGCACACTTGACCGTCAATAAAAAGAAAGAAACGCGAGGGACGTGTGAAAATATTTTCGACCAACACCTGTCCAGTACCAGACGATATTGGATCGGTCATTCATCACAAAGATGAGGTACCTGCTGAACAAGGTGGAATGAGTGAACGTCAGGTTCAAAAGATCTGGAAGAGTATTGAGTCGCTCTATAAAACCGGGAACTATCCGCTCATTACTTTTTGTTTACGTAGACAAGGGAAAATTTTATTAAATCGAAGCATTGGCTATGCTCAAGGGAACTCTCCAGAAGGTTTGCAAAATAATGCCCTCATCGCAACGCCGGATACTCCTGTTTGCTTATTTTCAGCATCCAAAATGATTACTGCTATGTTGATTCATCTTTTAGATGAAAAAGGTGAAATCAACTTACTTGACCCCGTCAGTTATTACATTCCTGAATATGGTGTAAATGGGAAGCGCCGTGCGACCATCTTTCATTTGTTAGCACATCGGGGAGGCATTCCTTATGTTGATGGAGAAGTCACTCCTGAACTGCTTTTTGATAAAGATGAAATTTTAAAGCGCCTATATGCAGCAAGACCTGTTTCTCCAGCAGGAAATCACCTCGCCTATCATGCAGTAACGGCAGGGTATATTTTAGGTGAAATTATTGAGCGAGTCACAGGGCAAGACCTTCGCCAATTTGTGCAGGAGACCACCGAGAAGCCGATGGACATGCCTTATTTCAACTATGGTTTGAAGCCAGAGTATCGCTCCAAAGTTGCACTCAATTGTGCAACAGGTTTACATCCTCGCTTAGGAACAGATCATTATTTAAATCATGTACTAGGTGGCGGCTTACAACTCGCTGTAGATGTGACCAATGATAGCCGCTTTATGGATACCATCTGCCCTGCTGGCAACATTTATACCAGTGCCGAACAAGCTGGACGCTTCTTTGAAATGCTTTTAAGTGGAGGAAGTTACCAAGGCAAACAAATTTTAAGTGAGAAAACAATTTTTAGAGCAACTCTACCGACCACAGGAGTTAACATTGACCGAACCTTATTAATACCGATGCGTTATGCACTAGGTCCCATGCTCGGTAGCAATCCAGTAGGTTTATTTGGTCCAATGACTGGACAAGCTTTTGATCATCTCGGCTTTTCTAATATTTTATGTTGGGCCGACCCAGAGCGAGATATTAGCGTTTCACTGTTAACCACTGGAAAGTCCGTAGTAGGCACTCACCTTCCGGCTCTAGCCAGCTTGCTCTATCAAATTTCTAGCCAATGCCCACGAATTCCTAGAGATCAGCGTCGCTCATTGTTTGGTAGCGATTCACATGAAACAGATCTAGTCTAAATCGTAATAACTTAGCGCTAAAATAAAAAACCCAAGCATTTCTGCTTGGGTTTTTGGCGCTGTAGTTCTTGTTTATCGTGTTTATCGCTGTTCTTATTGTTATGTGTGAGATGCTTTCCACATCCTTCTTCTCGTTTTACTCACTTCCGTTGTTTTTATTTCTATTTCCTTATGTGATGTATTTTGTCATATCCAATTATGAAGAAAAGTAGTATTTTTCTTATCATCATGTAAGCGAAAACGTACAGGTCTGTCTAATATTTAGCGTTTATCTGTAACAGCTAAATAACGTACGGTTCTGTATAACATTTAACTTAACAATTCACGCGAAAAATGCCCATTTAAGAATCATATTACAAATAAATATATTGATATGCTTGAGTTAAATTATTGATAATCAGAATAAGAAATAGCACGACGCAAACCAGGGGTTATTTAATTTATTTAACGTGATAAAAACTCAGAATATAAAAAAGCCCTGTAGTCTCTCCCAAAACTACAAGGCTTAGCGGCTGTAAGTTTCCTCTTTATTCACCTACTTCATTGTAAGTTCGCAGTCTCTCGACTTAAGTTGTTATTATTGTGCGATTTTGCCCGACATTCCTTGCCAAGCTCGTTGTGCGTTTATAATCTCAAAAACAGGGTATGTTCTCTAGCAGCAAATATCTCGAATCCATGTAAGCTTTTTCTTACAAGGGTAAAAATATTAAGTTTGCCTTAACGAACTAACCGATTAACTTTTTCAACTAAACCGCTTTTTCTGGTCGTACGAACTGTAAAAGATTGTAATAAAGCCTCTGGGTGAACCAACAGACTGACCACTTTTTTCGCTCGTGTAATCGCAGTGTAAATTAACTCTTGGCTTAACAAATTCTTAGCGGCCTGATCGAGAACAACAGCAGTATGTGTAAATTCAGACCCTTGCGATTTGTGAATGGTTAAAGCAAATGCACTTTGAATACTTTTAGGTAATCGGTTTGCAGCAACCCACTTATTTAAACTTGGGAAATAGACTTCAAACTGTTGAGGCTGGGTTCTATGCTCAAAACATAAACCAATGTCACCATTTGAAATACCAAGCTGGTAATCGTTATAAGTCATCATGACCGGACGGCCTACATACCATCCTCCTAAAGTCACAATACCTAGCTGTTGTTGTAACCAGCGTTCGGCATATTGATTAAGTTGCTGCAAGCCAAATGGCCCATGACGAACTGCCGTTAAAATACGGTAGTCATCGAATGACTTAACGATATTTTCAATATGCTCAAGTGATCGATCATCTTGTAAATAAGCTTTTAAGCTTTGCGCATAACCTTGAAAACCCGCCATCAATTTTTGGTAGTAAGTTTCTATTGCTAGAGATGACTCTGCGGGTAAGTATTCAAGCTGAACCACATCGGGCATGTCGGCTTCTAAAGGTATTGAACGTAACTCTGAAACTTGAACAATATCGACTTCAAATTGTTGTAAAACTTGCTCATGGTTGATTTGACTGGTTTGCATTTGAATAAATCGGGCAACCTGACCAATCAAAGCCCCTTCCGCAAAACGACGGCTGGTTTGAAGGTGAACACGGTTTTCAGACAACGCCTCGATTTGCTGTAAATCTGCAAGTACTGCTCCAACATCTACTGAAGCAAGCTGGTTGGCATCGCCTAATAAAATAATTCGACAAGACTCAGGGACAGCTTCAAATAATAACGTTGCCAGATTTAAATCCAGCATAGAGGCTTCATCCACCACAATAACGTCATAAGGCAACGGCTGTTTTTGATTAAACCGTGGAGTTTGACTATGCCCCATACCTAATAACCGATGGATAGTTTGGGTACTTTGGTTTCTTAGCTCATCACTCATTAGCCCCGACTCAAGCAGTTTGGGATCATTAAACGAGTTTTGTAAGGCTTCTTGCATACGCTGTGCAGCTTTACCCGTCGGAGCAGCCATTGCCACACGAATATGCGGAATTGCCTGACTAAGCACAGCAATAATACGAGCCAGCGTATAAGTCTTACCTGTACCCGGTCCACCTGTAATAATACTTAAGCTCTGCCGAGTCACCATTTGCAAAGCAGCTTGCTGATGAGGATCAGTTAATAAGTCTAAATGCTCTTCACATGAAACAGGTTGAATTGGTTGTTGCTTTAATCGGCGAATTTGCTCAGCTAGACGTTGCTCTAGGTTCCAATATCGGTATAATGCCAACCCCTGCCCGTCGTGGACACAAGGGGCAACTTGAGACATCGCTTGTTCAGCAGATATCGCCAGTTGACCAAGTGTTTCTATTTGCTCTGGGCTAATCTCAATACAACTGTCACCCTGCAAGCTCGCTTCAATCAGCTGCTGCAAAAAATAAGCTGCCTCTGGAGCTTGTGTCTGTGCAGTAAACGGGGCTTGATTTAAAAAGGTACTCCAAGTCGTTAACCAGCTTAAATCGCTTTGTTCAGGGCTGTTTAGATTGTCCACACACTTATCCACCTAGTTTTCCACACGCTTGTCCACATGGTTATAGACAGGCTTATCCACACCCCAAGTATTTGTTAATTCTAAAATTAGATCATTTATCAGCATTTTTTATGCAATTTTATCCTCAGCAAAGTACCCTAAAATAGCATCGAGTCGTAGAACAAATTCTGTACTTGGCTGCCAATAATAATAACCCTGCTCAGCTTCGCCATTCATACCACGCAAATAAAGATAAGTCGCCCCACCTAAATGTTGCTCAATATCATAATTCTGCATTTTGACTTTTAAATAACGATGTAGCGCAACCAAATATAAGCCTGCTTGCAACCAATAACTGGCTAAAGACATACTTTGAGCAATACTTTCTACACTGTAATCGACAAGGTTTTCACCTAAATAGTTACTCTTATAGTCAGCAATGTGATAACGCTGCCCATCAAAATAAACCAAGTCTATCGAACCATTTAAATAGCGTGCGGAACGAGCCTCTAATAACTCAGGCATTTCCATACCATATTCAGCAAACAACTGCTGAATACGTTTCATGGCTAACACACGATCTGACAGTGCCAAATAAAAAGGACACTCTGATAAATAGTGCTCTGGCTGTAACTGATTTAAGCGAAAGCCTTGATATAACGGCGTGCTTAGAATCTCTTGCAACCATTCGGCCACAGCGTGATAAAGTGAATATTCCGCTTCTTGTTCTTCGGGAAAGCTTTCTTGGTATTTGATTAATAAATCTTGCCACAAACTACTGTAGTCATTTTTAAAACGACGGCGTATTTCACTTACCCACTCATCTGAACATTGAAAATCAATATGTTCAAAAATTTCATGTAAGAAATTACCTGCGAGTGTGCCTCTCGGAAAATTGCTTTTGATCCAGCTAATCGGCTGTGCTGTGGCCGCCTCAACAGAAATAACCTGATCGAGTTCATCTTCGGCTAAAACAGCTTCATGGCTCTGGCTCGCGAGTAAATCTGTACCTACTTTATGTCTTAAATGCTGTGCGAGATAACTAAAACTGGTTTTACCTCTTGAATAAAAGCGCTGATCAGGAAAATGCTGTGCCTGTATCTCAATAATATTGATGTGCTGATTTAAATGCATGGCAGCAGGTGGTTGCTCCAAAATTATTTCATCGGTACAACAACGGTGCTGGAAAGGTTCAGTTCTATTTTTCCAAAATGCCAAACCTGAAACAGACTTGCCATCCGTATCTTGTAAGAGCGCATAAACACGATGACTTGCCCGAGTTAAAGCCACGTACCATAGACGGTTTTGTTCCGCCAAAGCCCGTTCTTCATGCTGCTTCAGCTCGGTTTCGTTTAAATATGTTTTATCGGCAATCGCAACAACACGTTGTGTTAGAGTTTGAGCCGACTCCGGAACCGTTATATCTTGGGTCGAGAAGTTAAGTGTCTTGTTATTTTCCCGAAATGGCTTGTCGGCCCCGAGCAAAAAGACAATTTTAAACTCAAGACCTTTTGACTGGTGAATAGTCATGAGCTGCACACCAGCTTCACTCGACAACCTACGCTCTAACTCCCATTCACGATCAAGCGGTGACTGTAGTTGCTTGAGATACCAATGATAGAGATTTTGCGCACCCTGATATTTCTCGCTATGTTGGCTCAAAATTTCGGTCAAATGACGTAAGTTCACCACAACTCGCTCATTATCTTTACTCTGGACAGCAACCAGATTTTTCCAAATATCAAATTGGTTTAAACATTGCTGCCATGCTACTAAAAAGCCCTGAGCTGACCAAAGCTCACGAATAGCATCAAAACCCGTCATAAACTGGCTTAAACCTTCGGCCGTTTGTTCGAGTTGCAACAGCTGTTTAAGGTCCATAGCAAATAAACGGCTAATCAAAGCTCGTTTCACTTTGGCCTCATCGTAAGGATGGAGTATCGCTGTGAGTAAGGCCCCAACATCCTGAGCAATTGTGCAATCAAAAACACTTCGTTTTGATGGCCGGTTAACTCGTATTCCTAAACGTTCTAATTCAAATTGAACTTTATCAAGACCATCATGATTACGCGACAAGACCGCAATATCATCTTCATTTAAGGTTTGAGTCTGGGCATCTTTTTGAAAATAAAGTTGTCCAGCATGTGACTGATTGAGTAAATCACGTATTTTCCACGCAACTTGCTGTGCCTCCGTTTCCTTGTCTTTTAGCATGAGCCAACGTAAAGGATGCGGATTAGGCTGGTTTTGATCGATTAAAACCGGGTGAGGTCGAGTCCCTGCCCGAATCGGGTCATATTGAACCTGTTCACCAAAGTCGATTTGCCTTTGAAATAAGGCATCAACCACTTCAACCAAGTCAGCGACTGAACGGTGGTTATGAATTAACTTATATTCGCGACCATGCTTTGCCTGAATATCTTTGTAGGCATTTAAAAAGGTGAGCATATCCCCACCACGGAAACCGTAAATTGCCTGCTTACGGTCACCCACCATAATCATGCAACCTTTTTGGTAACGTTCTGGATGACGCCAAATGCTGGCGAGCATGTCATCTTGGTCTTGGTTGGTGTCTTGAAACTCATCAACCAAGATTAAGGGGTATCGAGCCTGCACAAATACGGCGAAACGTTGCCCTTGCTCGCCCTTTAAAGCTTCTGACAAAGTGCGAATTTGCTGAGAAAAAGTCGTCTCGCCCTTGTTTTGTAAAACCTGTGGTAAACGTTTTTTAACCTCTACACACAAATAAGCTTTTAAATAAATATGAAGCTGATCGAACTGTTCAGCGTAGTTTTTCAGCACACCAAATAACTGCTGAATCTGCTGAATACAAGGATGCTGATAAAATCCATCCGAAATTTCGGCGGGACATTTCTTGAAAACTTTCTGATCGGCAAGTTGGCCTAAAAACTTAAAAATGAGTTCGCGTTGTACCGCTAAAGACCCATCAAAAACTAAAATACTGTCGCTTTGCTTTAAAACCTGTAATAACTGTGGCACACATTCACTAAATAACTTATTAAATGCGCCATTACGAAATATTGTGCCGCTTACATGTTTATAGTGTTCGCCATCAAACAAGTAATACGGTTCTAGAAGACTGATATCAATTTCTGCTGCCAACTGTTTGAGCTGAGCAAGCTGTTCAAACTGAATGGTAGGCTTTTCGGGAAGTTTAAAATGAGCCGAACTAAAATTCAGTGAGTCTTCGACCAGTTTGACAAAACTGTCGACACTTTTTAACTCACCTGCCAGATACAATGCATCAATTACAGTTTGAGGCTGAGACTGTATCCATTCACGTAAAACATCATGAATCAGTTGTCGGCTATAGGTTTTGGCATCATCGGTAATTTGAGCACGTTCAATTTTGCCACTTTCAAAGGCAAACTCACGTAATAGTTTTTGGCTAAAGCTATCGAGTGTTCCGACAAATAGCTCATCTAGCTGATCGATAACGAGCTTTAAACGCTCACAGGCATAGGCAATACGTGTCGCAAAATGCTTGAGAACATGTTGGAGTAATAAGTCAGATTCTTGCTCGGCCTGCAAAAGAATTTCTTTTTCAGTCAAGCTCCGCTTGGCATCTAAGTAACGGTAGATTTCGACCAAACGCGCACGAATTCGGCTTTTTAACTCGGCAGCGGCAGCACGGGTGAATGTTGTTGCAATGACTTGGCCCGGTAAATATTTCTCAAGAAAAATACGGACCATTAAACTCGACAGTGTATAGGTTTTTCCAGTACCCGCCGAAGCCTCAATTAAATGCAGTCCACTAAATTCAATATCAATAATAGGTTGATAAGACACCTGTACTCTTGAGTTCATGTCTTACTCCGAATGTTGAAATTGAAAAACCGGATGATACAGGTCATAGGCAAACTCATCACAAGCATGTTGAAGTAATGTTTGTGCATCTTGTTCTTGCAAAATGAAACGCCAGTCTTGATGTAACTTGCACGCTTCATTTTGTGTCATATCGATAGAAGTAAATGACCCTGTTTCATTCCAGTATTTTAACAGCTCCGCATAGCTCTTCTCATCGAGTTTTATTTTTTCTGTCGGATTTGTTGTTTCCCACTGATATGCCTTAGCTTTTTCAAGTGGCTTTAATAATAAAGCTGCTGGTAACACGAGTGGCTGCTGTTGAGCATAACGCCAGATTTTAAACCACGGCTGTAAATACTGCCGAGCTTGTTCCGAACTAATACCTTTACAGATGACGGTTTGGTCACTAAAAACCACAATACGGCGTCTTTCAGTTCCTGCACTTCCTTCATTTAAATAGGCCAACCAAAGCAGGTACTCTAACCAGACTTTTGCACGTCTTTTTGCGCGAGCACTTGATGCTTCCATACTGACCCAATCCTGAGTTTCAGATTTTGGCACCGTAATATTCATATGTAGCTGTTTAGCAATTCGCCACACACGCTGAGTCGTTTGTGTCACAGCTGGCGCGTAATGATGAAGGCGCTCAAGCAAACATTCCTGCTCAAAAATGCCCTGTTGCCATGCGCTGTATTGAACTTTGCCTACAGGCAACTGATCAAGTAGAGCTTCTGGCTGTGCCTGCTGTTCATTTTGTTGTAAAAAATGTCGAATGGTATAGCGGCCCAAACCATCTAAAAGCAGAGGTTCATTCTGATCTAGCTCCCCAACACTTCCCAAGTTTTCTACGCCTAAAGTTTTTAAATATAGGCGTGCGGGGAAAGTCACATCTTGTATCCACTGATGACTGTCTAAAACCAACATGTCAGGTATTTCTAAAGGATAAGATATATTTGCCCAAGGCTTAAGAACACCGGAAGCTTGCTGAATTTGCATCGCCACGTTAAACCAGTGATCTTGGTAGCGAATATAACTTTTCTCGGCCATAAAACCCTTCGGGTCAAACGGCTGTAAATAATGTAAATGATAGAGCTGTTTTAATTGAGACGGAATTTCAATGCCTTCAATCACTTCTCGATCGGGGGCATTTGGTTCCAGTTTTACAATAAGCGCAAGATGCTCACGGAACTCTTGAAGAATACTAGAAGGATCTCTCACCTCACCGTCATTAACATCAAAACCGTTATAAAACAGCCATAAGTTTTCTTGGGCTAAAAGCAAGGCGTCTAAGAAAGCGCCTTGATCATCCTCAAGACGGGAACGGTCACCTAGTTGTTGACGTAATGCATCCATCAAATCAAATGGCACGTGGGTATCACGGTTTGGAAACTGCCCTGCATCAACGTTCAACATCACAATTAAGCGATAAGGTAAGGGACGAATTTGTCCAATCTGGGCAAAGGTAATCTGTCCGGTCGGTTCAGCTTGGGCGGTCTGATTTTCTAAAGTTCGCTGAATCTCATCCAGAATATAAGGCAAAGGCAAGGTGATTTTACGTAAGGCGCCTGTTTCTGTCTCGGCATAGTAGCTTGCAAGCGTTAACATACGCTCTTGTTTTTTTACAATTTCTCGCGCAGTTTTTAAAGCGGCCACACCGGCCTGCTCAAACTCGATAATATCTTGCGAGAGTATTTGCAGCCAGTATTCCACCGTATGACTTTTTTTCTGCTCATGCATAATGAGCCAGTCACGGCGTTCATTTAAATCTTGATAAATCTGAATGAGCGTACCAATAAGCTCAAAATCGCCTGGTTGAACCTTAGCGTAACTCAGCACCTGATTAAATGTAGCATGTTCAGGAATTGCTATGCCGAGTGCTAACCGCTCTAAAGCAAATTTAAAGCTATATCGATAATCATCATCGCCGTCACATAAGCTACGTTTCAGATGCTCTGCATCAAGCCCACGTTTAAACCCTGCATCGGCAAGTAAGTTTAAAATTCGCTCTACTTGAGCATATTCAAGTGCATAACGCTGTTGAGTCGCGTGTAAACCAAGCCAGTCAGCAAACTCATCAAAGCTAAATCGTCCTTGCATAAGGTGAATACGCCCAATCACGGCACGCCATGCATTAAGTGCATCGAGTGAGGCAATTCCTGCTATTTTGACAGGCAAATGCACGCCTTGCTCAGTCGCTGTAGCAGGGAAAACACTTCGTATTAAAGGTTCTACCTCAGCCAAATTAGGAACTAAAACCAAAATATCATTTGGACGACGTGGCTGTTCATACGGTTTCGCCAACCAGCCAATCAATTGTTCTTTCAATACTTCAAGTTGCCGTAGTGTCGAGTGGCAAACATGAATTTGGATTGAATCATCATTAGGGGCAAGTTCATATTGCTTGGCTTGGGGTTCCACCAAGTGCAAAATATCTGACTGAACTTTACCAAGTAAACTTTCAGGAAAATCATCTACAAAGGCATCCACCCACTTACCTTCCTCACCTGTAGACAAGTTTGAGAGTAATGAGAAGTGGTCGCGGGCTTGTTTCCCTAATCTGGTTAAAAGGGGATGTCTTGACTCACGCGCCTCAGCATTAAAGTTAAGCGTAAATTTATTAAAGAAATCGGCAATTTCCGCATCGGTCGCTTGGGGATTCTTTGCTATAAAACGCTCTTTTACCCCTAAGTCATAGCGCTGTTTCCAGAGTGGGTCGACACTATCGGCCCAATATTCTTGCGAAGGGTTATAGTGCAAAATCAACACATCAATGTATTGCCCTAAACGGCGCAAAAACTGAAGCTGGCTAGGCGGTAAGTCTAGCAAAGTAAAAATGACTATTTGCTCCGGCAAACGAGACAGTGCCTTCTTCTGGCGCTCAGGATGCTCTAACTCTTGCCAAAACAACTCATCAATTTGCTGCATTTGCATAAAATCATCATGAAAATGCTGCTGCCATAACCAGCGCTGCCAACGCTCTAACTCTTGTGTTTGCTGTAAAGTAAAAGCAGAAATTTCTTTATCTTTCTGCGCAATATACTTTTCGATATCCAGCGCTCGACCTTGTCCCCACGCTGCTAACCAGTTATTTGGACAAGTACAGGTATTTTCACAACCACGCTGGCACTGTCCCCGATAGACCATGTAGTTACTAAATAAATCGGCAACCTGCTCGGCAACCCAATACAACATTTTTTGTTTTTTTAGCTGCTTTTCAATCCCTTGTTCAAGCCGATCTGCGCTGTCATAAATACGTTGAACAATAGAATGTAGTGGATGAGAGCTATCTATACTCATTTCATCAGGCTGAATAAATTCTTGTAAGGCTTGATGTACACGCCATTTAAAAATCAAGCGTGGAATATTGGCCTTACGAACCTGTTCCTTATGCGCCGTGAGGACCTGTTGATAGGCATACCACTGAAACCCGCGCACACGTTGGTGGAACTGGTAGTTGGCGCTCATTCCTTGTTGTTCTGCAAGTTTTTGTATCAGCCATTGCTCGATGGCAGGACTTGGCACAATAAAATGCTGGGCTTTCAAAACCTGTAAAGGATGCGTTGAAGGTTGGGACGTAGACGCTAGTACGCCCTGCAACAACACATCAATACGTTGACTTTGAATAACATGGATGCCCATTTATTTCATATCCTACTCGCATAATTTATGCACAAAATCATAAACATTCATTACTATACAACTGAATCTGACTATGTCACGTTGGTTTAAACACAGCATAATCTCATTTTAGGTGTCACTTACCTTATGTTGGCAAGACACCTTTAAGGAACACATTACAGGTAAAACATTATGAAAATTGATAACATTCCTGACTATATTGATCCTAGCCTAAATCTGGAACAAATTCGCGATGAGTGCCACGATCTCATTCAAAAAAGAGCTTACGTCTCTGCTGGTGCAGCAATTGTACCCATTCCTTTTTTTGACGTGGTAGTAGATTTGGGAATTTTGTCACAGCTTATTCCCGATATTAATTCCCGTTTTGGTTTAGCGCCTGAACATGTCAGCGTCTATGATCCAAAAACAAAAACCATTCATTGGGATGAATTGCGTAAACGTGGCTTTCAATTTTCAGGTTTTGTGGTCGCGCGTACAACCGTTAAAAAAACCTTTAACGGTTTCTTTGGCAAAATCGTAACGAAACAAGTGACGAAATTTATTCCGTTAGGCGGACAAATTGTTGCAGCAAGTTTAGGTTATTTTATGATGAAAAAAATAGCCCAAACTCACTTAAATGACAGCTACAATCTTGCTAAACGTATCCAACAAAAAGGACGCAACTCAACAGTACTTGAGCATTAATATAGTCCTATCATAATTTTAAGGCACATGACTGTGCCTTATTTTTTACTTTTAAAATTTACACAATAAAACAAAAGATATATTAAAAACTTTAATCTTCACTTATTTTTTTAAGTTTTACTAAAGTTTAAAAGTCTATTATTCAGTTTACAATGCCAAATGAAATACGGAGAGCCATTGTGGAATATGGACAATCAACATCCCGTTTACGTGCCATTTTTAATGTGACCAGTGGCAACTTCCTAGAACAATATGACTTTTTTCTCTTCGGTCTATATGCAAAAGCCATAGGTGAAACTTTTTTCCATTCTGATAGCAGCTATGCCGCGCTAATGAAAACTTTTTTGGTATTTGCCGTTAGTTTTTTAATGCGTCCAATTGGTGCACTCGTCTTAGGTCCATATGTCGATCGTATTGGACGCCGGAAAGGATTGATGGTCACCTTAAGTATTATGGCAATTGGCTCATTGTTAATTGCACTAACACCAGGATATGCCACTATCGGCTTTGCAGCCACTGTCTTAATATTTGTTGGCCGTTTAGCCCAAGGTTTCTCAGCTGGCGTTGAGTTAGGTGGTGTTTCGGTTTACTTATCTGAAATTGCGGAACCACATAACCGTGGTTTTATTACCAGTTGGCAATCTGCCAGCCAACAAGTTGCTGTAATTTTTGCTGCTACATTAGGCTATTTAGTCAGTCTAGCCTTTACAAAAGCTCAAGTTGATGCTTGGGCTTGGCGTATTCCATTTTTTGTCGGCTGTGCAATTATTCCGTTTATATTCTGGTTACGTAAATCCTTAGCCGAAACTGAAGCTTTTTCATCTCGAAAAGAGGATCCAACTACTAGACAAATTATGTCAACGCTTGCAGCGAATTGGAAAATTGTAGTTGTTGGAATGTGTATGGTTGCAACAACCACAACCATGTTCTATTTCATTACAGTTTATACCCCAACTTATGGAAAAGAAGTCCTACACTTAACAAGCACAGAAAGCTTATTTGCAACAGTGATGGTGGGAGCAAGTAATTTTATTTTATTACCTATAGGTGGTTATTTATCAGATAAAATTGGCCGAAAGCCATTATTAATCACCACAACCATTTTAATTTTTGTAAGTGCTTATCCTTTATTAAGTTGGCTAACTCAAAACATTAGTTTGGCACACATGTTACTTTCACTACTATGGCTATCTCTGCTCTATAGTTTCTATAACGGCGCATTGGTTGTTTCCCTAACTGAAATGATGCCAAGCTCCGTAAGAATTGCTGGTTTTTCTGTAGCGTATAGTCTTGCCACTTCTATATTTGGTGGGTTAACACCTATGATTGCCACATATCTTGTACAAGAATCTGGCAGCAAAAGTATGCCTGCTTTCTGGTTAATGTTTGCCGCAATCATCAGTTTGATTGCAACGCTTATTGTATTTCGCAATCGACAAACTCTTGCTACAAAATCCTCTTCAATTGAGGATCAATTTGTACAACCAACAGTTCAATAATATTCAAACAGTTAAAGGAGACGTTAGTCTGCCTTTAACTGTTTTAAAATCGCTCTTAACACTTCTAAACGCGCAGTATATTTATCATCAGTGGCAACAATATGCCAAGGAGCATATTCGGTACTGGTTCGTTCAAACATATCTGCTGCTGCTTTTAAATAATCATCCCATTTGTCACGATTACGCCAGTCTTCTGCGGTAATTTTAAAGCGTTTATGCGGTGTCTCTTCTCTGGCTTTAAAACGTTGTTCTTGCTCATCTTTACTAATCGCTAGCCAAATTTTTACCACAATCGTTTGGCTATCAAATAAATCTTTTTCAAAGCGATTAATTTCGTCGTACGCCCTTTGCCATTCCAAAGGTGACGCAAAACCTTCAACACGTTCTACTAGCACTCGGCCATACCAAGTACGGTCAAAAATCGTAATTTTTTCGGCTTCATTAATGCGGTTCCAAAAACGCCACAAATAAGGATGCCTTGCTTCGAAACGTTCAGGTGCTCCAATACAATGAATATCATATTCACGTGGGTCTAAGTTTTTCACAATTCGCTTAATGGCACCCCCTTTGCCCGAAGCATCCATTCCTTCAAAAGCAATCACAAAATTACGTTTATCAAAACGCATGGTATCGGCAATTTTTTTGCTGAGTTTATCGAGCTCTTTTTTGTACTCAGCTTTATCAAGCTGTTCTTGAGCAGGTTTTAATAAACTCTCGGGAATCTTGGCCTGCTGCCATTTCCCTTTGACTTCACTTTCATGTTCAGGTAGCTGACGCATATGTTGTAAAAGATACTGAGCAAAAAATTGATCGCGCTGTTTTTCATCTTCCCCATCAATAATGTACCAATCGTCAGTGAAGCGGCGGCGTAACTTTTGCAAAGTGTCATATTGTTTTTTATTACGCCAGTCTAGGCCGTGGAGTTTATGCCAATGTTGTTCAGAAGGGTCTATTTTATCTAAACGTTTTTGCAATGATTTCCAAGAAAGATCAAACCAAACTTTAATCACATCGACATAATTATTTTTTAAGTCTTGTTCAAATGAACGCATATTTTCCACATATGCATCAAAACGGGCCTCATCCAAAGGCTCTGACACATGCGTCGCGGTAACCAACAAGTCGCTATACCAATTGCCAAACATCACCACAATTTGGCCTTCAGTCGGAATAAACTCTGAATATGACTGCCAAAAAGCTTCTGTATCTGTCAGCACACGCGATGCATCTGCTTTTACCCTTAAATATCTCGGATCTAACCATTCTCGAAGCTGTTTAACAGCCTCACCTTTTCCGGCCAGTTCGATACCACTCATTAAAATGAGCGTACTTTTAGCATTTTTTTTACCGCGACTATCTTTTAAAGCATATTGTGCTTCAATCAAGTCGACCGAAAGCTGTTCTTCGTCTCGAATTTCAAATTTTGGTTGTTGTTCACTCATAGTCCACTGCTCTAATCTTTTATTGTTTAATTTCGTTGTTATTTAACTTATGCGCTTAGATGATGAATTGCTATACAAATTATGTCATTGCAGCAAAATTCTGTCTAAAAATTGACGCATAAATCATTTTTTTTACATCTACTCGCCATAGTAGAAGGTTACAATGCCTTTTATGATTTTTTGCAAATAGCCCAATATTAGAGCCTTAAATGTCTAAACTCGCTGCTTTTGATGATCTTTTACAACAATATAAAACATTTAATTATCACGATAATCCAGTGCTTGCCCAGCGTTTGCAAGATGTACAAACATGGTTAAAAGAGCGGATGAAAGAAACGCATCACGACTTTTTTAATCTGCCAGAGCACAAGCTCATGTCAGAGTATTTTTTAAACCGTTTATATGGTGGCCCAGAGTTTGATGCGCTTGCTGCACAAATTGAACGATTATTGAAATATGCCCATAAAGCAGAAAAAGTCCTACCTGAAAACGCAATTAAAACAGGAACAAAGTCGGTAAGTTTGGCTGTACTTGCCACGCAACTTGATGAACAAGTGGCTATGCAGCTTCTTGAAGACTACCCAGCAGATACAGTACTCACTGATGAGATCATGCGTTTAACCTTAATCAAGCTTGATCAGGCCGAAGCCCGTTACCAACAGCTTGCCCTTCTTGATGACTTAGGGATAGCACTCGATAAATACATGCGTTCATTTATGATGTTCACTGCTTTTAAAATGTGTAAAGGTATTGCACAAAAATATCACTTCGAATTGATGTATGATTTTATTCAAGATGGTTTTACCGCAATGAAACCATTAAAATCAGCAGAGGCTTTTATTAAGACTTTTACGGAAAAAGAACGTCAGATTGTTGAAAAAGTACATTCAGGACATCCGAATCCGTTTAGAGTGTGATAAGGTCGGCACATAGAAAAAACTCAACCTCGCGAAGTTGAGATTTTATTCATTATATTTGCATGATGATGCCTGTAAAAATAGACAAAATCTGTCATCATGCAGAACTTATTCCGTTTCACTTGAGTTTGAGTCTAGGAGAGACAATATGTCTAACGAAAACCAAAAGCCAACATCTCCAACTGAGCAGGCACAAAGTTCAGACAAAGTTAGCCCATTCCTAAGCTCACCTTTACCGCAAGGTACCCCTCAAGGGCAACAACAAACTTTACAGCAAACCTTAACAGATACGCCTGCTAGCGGTTCTGTACCAAAATATAATTTACCACGTGGTGCAGGCAACACTGGCAACGTTGGTGAAACAACTCACTTTGGTTATTCAACAGTTCGAACCGAAGATAAAGCTCAAAAAGTTGCTGAAGTTTTTCACTCGGTTGCAAGCAAATATGACCTTATGAATGACTTGATGTCATTTGGTATTCACCGTTTATGGAAACGCTTTGCAATTAACATGTCTGGTGTTCGCCGTGGTCAACACGTGTTAGACATTGCTGGTGGTACAGGCGACTTAGCAAAAGTATTTAGCCGTGAAGTTGGTCCTCAAGGTCATGTGGTACTTTCAGACATTAACGAATCTATGCTGAATGTTGGCCGTGACCGTCTGATTGATGCAGGCTGTACCAATGTCGATTTCGTACTTGCCAATGCTGAAACTTTAGAACCTTTTGCAGATAACAGCTTTGACCTTGTTACCATTAGCTTTGGTCTACGCAACGTAACGGATAAAGATGCTGCGCTTGCTTCTATGTTCCGTGTACTTAAACCAGGTGGTCGTTTACTGATTCTTGAGTTTTCTAAACCAGTATTTGAGCCTTTTTCAAAACTTTATGATCTCTACTCGTTCACCGCTTTACCGATTATGGGTAAATTAGTTGCCAATGACTCAGAAAGTTATAAGTATTTGGCTGAATCAATTCGTATGCATCCAGACCAACGCACCTTAAAAGGCATGATGGAAAATGCTGGCTTCCAGAACTGTGACTATCACAACCTGACTGGCGGTATTGTTGCTGTTCACCGCGGTTTCAAACTGTAAGGGATAGCGATATGTGGTCGATTCTAGCACTCGGTGCAGTCGAACGTATCATTCATCATCTGATCGATCTGGATGCATTAACCCGCATTCAGCTCAATCAGTTACAGGGCAAAATGTTGCGTGTTGTCATCGATAGCCCGCAGCTTTCTGTCGATGTATTCTTTGACCAAGAAAAAGTACGTCTTGAACCTACTGCAACTGGGCACAGCGAAAAACCTTCTATTTTTGAACAACGCCCTTTTGATCCGCAATTTAAAATTTCTGAAGCAACAGCTACTTTACATGTCAAAGATGTTGTTGAACTCATCAAACTATTGGTGAGCGATCCCGACCAGATTGGTAATATCCCGCTACAAGGTGACTATCATCTATTACAGGATATTCAAAAAATTATGCAGCAGGCTGAACCTGATTTAGCTGCGCATTTATCAAAATGGGTTGGTCCTCAACTCGCTCATGAAATTGGCAAGATTCAACTTGCACCCAAGCATCTAAAACGCTCTCTTCAAAGCCATCTATTTTTCGCTGAAGATGCTTTAAAAGAAGACAGTGGTTTATTTGCCCCACGTTGGGAAATGGACGATTTAAATCAAGCTACGCGTAAGCTTAATCAAGATATTGACCGTCTAGAAGCTAAATTACAGCAGCTCAATGCACAACTACAACCCACTCAAGACTAGGTAAGACCGTATATGATTCCGCACGTTTCACGTTTACTCGAACTTTGGCGTATTGCAGCGCACTATAGACTCGATACGTTGTTCCCTGCGGATGAACTACCAGTTAAAGCTAAACATGCATTAAATATTATTAAAATGCATCCGGCAGCATGGTCGAGTCGTGAGCGCAAGAATCCTTTAAAGCTTAAAGAAGCTTTAGAAGACATGGGACCACTTGCAATTAAGCTTGGGCAGTTACTGTCAACTCGACGCGACATAATTCCACCTGAAATACTCGCTCAATTGGTTTTACTTCAAGATCAGGTGAAACCTTTTGATAGCAATGTTGCCAAACAACGTATTCAAGACTCTTTAAAAGCAGACGTAAATACACTATTTGCTCGCTTTGATGACCAACCCCTTGCTGCTGCCTCAATTGCACAAGTTCATACAGCAGCACTACATGATGGCCGAGAAGTTGTTGTAAAAGTCACTCGTCCAGATATTCGTAGCCAGATTTTACAAGACTTTGAAATTTTGGCATGGCTAGGGAATACACTAGAAAGCCGCCTTGAAGCTGCTCGTGCATTACATTTATCTGAAATTATTCAAGACTACCGCCAGATCATTTTAAATGAGCTGGACTTGAGTATTGAGGCAGATAACACTCGTCGTATGCGCCATTACTTTACTGGCTCAACCATGATGTATGTGCCAGAAGTCTACATGGACACCAAAGATGTTATGGTGGCTGAACGTATTACTGGTGTGCCTATTTCAGACACCGCAACCTTTGACCGTTTAGGCATGGACCGCGCACAACTTGCAGAAAAAGGCTTAACGATTTTCTTTACGCAAGTATTCCGCGATAACTTTTTCCATGCCGACATGCACCCCGGCAATGTCTTTGTAGAAACCATCAACCCAAGCAATCCACGCTTTATTGCACTGGATTGTGCGATCATGGGTGAGCTCTCTAAGCACGACCAGATGACGGTTGCCCGCATGTTGCTTGCCGTAATGAATAGCAACTTTATGCAGCTTATTCAAATTGTGCATCAAGCTGGCTGGATTCCACCGGGTACCGATCAAGATGCTTTAGCACGTGAGATGCGCCGTACTGTTGGGCCAATGGTGTCTAAACCAATGGATCAACTTGATTTTGCGGGTATCTTAATTCAAGTGATGGATATTGCCCGTCGCTTCCATTTAGAAATCCCGCCACAGCTCATGCTACTACTCAAAACTCTGGTGCATGTAGAAGGCCTAGGTACGGACCTTTATCCGCAGCTCGACATATGGAAATTGGCAAAACCTATTTTGACAGAATGGGTTAAGTCCAACATGAACCCAGTCAAAAATGTAAAAGAACTTGGCCAGCAATTACCTGACCTGCTTTTAGGCGCTCAAGATTTCCCAAGCTTAATTATTGATAGCTTAAATGGTTTAAAGAACCAATCTGCTTGGCAGGACCGTCAGTTACGTGAAATTCAGCAACTTCGTTTGCAAATGGAACATCAACAGCGTCGTAGCTGGATGTTTGGCAGTACTATGCTGATTTTACTAACCATTGCCATTATTAGCCCTTGGTTTGTTTCCATTATTTTAATTGTGCTGAGTAGTTTACTAGCGCTTTGGCGTGTGTTGAAATAACTTCCAAGTCCCTTGCCCTCGCAAGGGATTTTTTTATGCCTAAACTTTAATTTAAAAAAATATAGATCGTTTATTCGTTCATTGCTAAATTGAAGCTGTAAATGCTTGAAAAGAACAAACAATGAAAACACCTCATTTTGCCATTGTTGGTGCAGGTACAGCAGGTTTAGCCACCGCAATTTTGCTTGCCCGTGAAGGCAACCACGTTACTATTTTTGAACAAGTTGATGAGTTATCGCCAGTAGGTGCTGGGTTATTACTACAACCCGCGGGCTTAGCTGTATTTCAACATTTAGGTGTACTCGACAAAGCCTTAACCTTAGGTGCGAGAGTCACAGGCCTAGAAGGGCAACTTCCGGACAAGCGTCTTTTAGTTAACAGTCACTATCACGAAGCATCAGCAGATCTTTATGGTTTAGGTATACCCCGAGCCACTTTGTGTCACGTTCTCACTCAAAAACTTAACGAGTATTCAAGCCAGATTACTTGGTATATGAACCATTCTGTTGAAAGATTTGAAGAACATAACGATGAAGTTCGGATATTCGGCAGTCATCAAAACCAAAAGTTTGATGCTTGTTTTGATGGCCTACTCATTGCCAATGGTGCTCGTAGTCAATTACGCCCTAAAGCATGGGTAAAAGTCGACCAAGCCTACCCTTGGGGTGCGGCATGGAGTATCGTACCTGAGTGCCAAGTTCTCGATTCTGAAATTCTGCATCAATTTTATGATCGCTCGAAAATTATGATGGGAATTCTTCCTACAGGAGCGATTCCAACCGAACCTCAACAGCGCCTTTCAAGCATTTTTTGGAGCTTACCTACTCCACAATTACAAAACTTTTTGCAAGATGAACAAGCTAAACAAGCTTGGTTAAAGCAAGTCTCTGAGCGTTGGCCCAATGTTGCAGAATGGCTCAAAGAAATTTTGTATAACAGTCAAACTCAGCCCAAATGGTTATCTGCCAACTACCGTGATGTCGTCATGACTCAATTTGGTCAAGGTCGAATTGGGGTAATTGGAGATGCAGCTCATGCAATGAGTCCTCAGTTAGGACAAGGCGCAAATATGGCATTATTAGATGCTTGGGCTTTTTCTCAATCATTGCGGCAAGCTCAAAAGAACCAAAATATTAATTGGTCCCTGCTCTGGCAGCATTATCACCAGCTTCGCCGTTCATCCACCCAGTTTTATCAATTTCTTAGTCGCCTGTTAACGCCACTATATCAATCTGACCATTGGTGGGCGGGAAGTTTAAGAGATCTAGTTTTCCCTTGGATGTATCAAATTCCTTATTTTCGAAAAGAAATGGCCATCACAATTTCAGGTTTAAAGACAGGGCCATTCCAACATTTTGAATATGACCAAATAGCTCAATTACCTAAAGAAAGCAGTGCGTTTCATTTAAAAAATGAATCCTTGTCTGACTATTAACCCATCCAAATCATAGTGAATAGCATATGAAAATCAGCCATCTTGATCATCTTGTTTTAACTGTTGCCAGTATTGAGAATACATGTAATTTCTATCAAACCGCGCTGGGGTTTAAAGTCATTACCTTTAAAGGTGATAGAAAGGCTCTACAGTTTGGAAATCAAAAAATAAATTTACACCAGCAAGGTAACGAGTTTGAACCTAAGGCATTACAGCCAACTCCCGGATCTGCCGACCTGTGTTTTATTTCAGATACTCCCATTTCAGAAGTGGTTGCACACCTTAATCAGTTAAATATTCAAATTGAAGAAGGCCCCGTTGAACGTACTGGTGCAATGCACCCTATCCTTTCAGTTTATATTCGCGATCCAGATCAAAATTTGATTGAGATTTCAAATATTATAACGACTCAGCCACCTAAATAGGCTCTTCATAAGTAAGAAGTGCAAGCTATTCATTACGTTGACAAAGACAAAAAGAACAAAGAATTTTTCCGCAAAGTGGCGTTGATGCCGTACACTATACAAGCTATTTTTTAGCATCTGACAGAAATCAATTTATAGTTCATATTTCTTTGGTGATTCCTCATGAATAACACGCAATGGCTCGATGAAGTAAAATTTAACGAACAAGGTCTTATCCCTGCCATTGCTCAACATCATCAAACCGGACGTATTTTGATGGTAGCGTGGATGAACCGTGAAGCACTTGCGCTCACAGCAGAAAAAAATCAGGCTGTATACTTCTCTCGCTCTCGCCAAAAACTCTGGCACAAGGGTGAAGAATCAGGCCATTTTCAAACAGTTTATGAAATTCGTTTGGACTGCGATGGTGATGTAATCGTATTACAAGTTGAGCAACACGGCGGTATAGCATGCCATACAGGTCGTGAGTCTTGTTTCTACCGTAAACTTACTCCACAGGGCTGGGAAATTGTCGATGCACAATTAAAAGACCCTACCGCAATTTATGGTGACAAAGCTAAAACTGAAAGCCACGATCACGCTCACACCACTGAACAAGTGGATGTACTCGCTCACTTAGGGCAATTGATGCAAGAGCGTAAGCAAGCAGAAGCAGACACTTCATATGTTGCAAGCCTCTACAAAAAAGGCATTAATAAAATCTTAGAAAAAGTTGGCGAAGAAAGCGTAGAAACTATTATTGCTGCAAAAGACTACGCTGCTCAAAATACAGAAAGCAATTTAAATGACTTGATTTATGAAACTGCCGATTTGTGGTTCCATAGCATTGTCATGTTGGGTTATTTCGATCTTAATCCACAGCTTATTATTGACGAATTAGCTCGTCGTCAGGGTTTATCTGGTTTAGTTGAAAAAGCTAACCGCAATAAGGTTTAAAATCACTCAGTGTCGAATATCGAAAAACCTAAAGCCACCTATGAGCAAGCAATTGCCATAGATAACGCACGTCTTGGGCAATCATTTAAAGTGATTGCCTATGCGGGTACAGGTAAAACTACTACCTTACAAATGATTAGTGATGCCATGCCTGAACGGCGTGGAATGTATTTGGCATTTAACAAAGCCATTGCAGGCGAAGCTCAGAACAAATTTCATCGCAATGTAGATTGCCGTACTTTTCACTCACTCGCGTTTCGTAGTGTGCCACGTGGTGTGACTGATAAATTACGCTTACCTCGCTTAAGTCCAAGTTTTATTGCCAAAGAATATCGACTAGAACCGATTACCTTACGACGCATGATGGGTGGACGTTATGAAAAATACGTCTTAATGCCAAGTCGATTAGCGAGTCTTGTTGCCAATGCGGTGAGCTATTTCTGTTCGACCAGTTCTCAATATCCAGCGCCTCGACATATTCAGGCGCCAAACTGGTTACATCCAGACGATATTACTGAGCTACAGACCCACCTTTACCCTGCTGTTGAACGCCGCTGGCTTGAGTCCATCGACCCAAACCATCAAGCGGGAATTGGTCATGATATTTATCTCAAGCTTTGGGCATTGTCTGAACCTAACATTCCGGCAGATTATGTCTTATTTGATGAAGCCCAAGATGCTGACCCTTTAATGTTGGGTATTTTGCTACGTCAAAAAAGTACGCAGGTTATTTATGTAGGTGATGCTCATCAGCAAATCTACGCGTGGCGTGGTGCAGTAAATGCCATGCAACAACTGCCTTTGCCTGAGTCTCGCCTCACCACTTCTTTTCGTTTTGGAGAGGCAATTGCCGATGTTGCCAATGCGTTATTAGGTGGCTTAAATGAGACAGTTCCTTTACTTGGTAATCCGAACCAAAAATCAAGCGTAGTCAATAAGCCTCATACCAAAATGCGTGATGCGATTTTATGTCGTACTAATGCTCGCGCAATGGAGCTGTTATTGGCAGGCTTAGTTCACGGCGATAAAGTGAGTTTGCAAGCTGACCATCAAAAGCTAAACCGTTTTGTAGATGCTGCAAGCCTCTTGAAGCAAGGAAAACGAGTTACTGACGTCCCCGAGTTAGCATGGTTTAACTCATGGCATGATGTTCATGAATACTGTGAAACCAATGAGGGAAGTGATATTAAACCATTGGTTAAACTGGTGGATGATCACGGTACCGACCCACTGAAAAAAGCACTTGCAAAGATTACCCCACTTGAGCAAGCTGACTATGTCATCTCGACTGCCCATAAAGCAAAAGGACTAGAGTGGAATCGTGTCCATATTGAAGATGATTATCAATTTAAAATTAATGGCTTAGAACACAAGATTACAGATGAGGAATTAAGATTACTTTACGTGGCCTGTACTCGTGCTAAAGTAAGTCTAAACATCCATCATCTTTATGATCTGATACAACAATTAAAAGTAAGGGCGCCTTTAAGTCTTCGTAAGTCGGTTGGTTGAAGCGCTCATAATTAGGTGAGCCTATGAGACTTCAATCCATCCAATTTAAACATGTTGCTCTGTTTCATGACCTAAAGATCCAGTTTCAATATGATAAGCAACCGATTACTTTAATTTTAGGTGAGCAGGCAACCGGTAAAAGTATGCTACTTAAGCATATTTATCATGCTTTAACGTGGTTTCCTGCGCGTCTTAAAGATGTCCGCACTCCGGGTGTTGTCATGCCCGATCAAGACATTACTCATTCTCGTTTACAATCTAAAATAGAAGTGAGTATCCATATTCCTTCAGAGTTCGGGCAATTACCTGAAACTACATCTGCACAGCAAACCGACACATCCGTTTGTAGTTGGAAACTATTTAAGACCTTAAATGCAACTGGTGTGGGTATTAGTCAAGTTGAAACTCAGCAGCTCGATCAAACTGTTACGCTTTATCATCAAGTCACCAGAAAAGACCCGCTTCAAGGGCTTCCTCTACTTGCCTATTACCCATCTGAACGATTTGTTAACGATATAAATTTACTCAATAAAAACCTTCCAGGTATTACTCAGTCTATTTCTGCTTATGAAATTAGTTTAATCCCGTTTACAACTTTTACTCGCTTTTTTGAATGGTTACGTGAAATTAGCGATATTGAAAATGCGCAAGCAGCGCAGGTTGTACAACGAATTATTTCAAAACAATCTAATCCACAAAATCAGGAAGAACTTTTACATCAGCTTCAAATCGAATTGGCAGGGCAACCTAAACAGCTTCCTTCACCAAATCTATATGCGCTTAAATCAGCGTTAAAGATTATATTTCCAGAACTTGAAGACCTTTACCTACAATATCATCCACGGCTTCAACTCATGGTACATTACAAAGGTGAAGCTTTAGCATTTCAACAACTTTCCAATACCACAAAAACATGGATCGCACTCGTAGGGGATGTTGTACGCAGACTTTGTTTGCTCAACCCACTCAGCTTAGATCCTTGCCTTGAAGGCGAAGGAATTTTATTAATTGACCAGATCGATTCACAACTAGATGCTCAACATTGTTCAGAAATTTTAAATCGACTTCATCAAGCATTTCCGCGTTTACAAATTATAGTGACTGGGAGCCGTGAAGAATTACTTGAGCATGCGACTGCTTATCAATGTTTTAAATTAGAACATGGCAAAGTAGGTCAACTTGATTTAAATACGACTCAGCAGCAGCTCGAACACCTTTATACCCTCTTGCATCGAGATGAAGCTTTAGCACCACATATAGATACTTTGCCACCTGATACTGAACCTACAACAGCCCAGATCGACAATTTGTACCAACAAATTCAAAACTTAAATGAACAACAAAAAAATGAATTATTACGTATGATTCATGCAGGAGATACTTCGGAAGAAACCTCATCTCTGTAGACGTTATTATCCATATAGCTCAATTTTTATAATAAAAACCGGATTCGCTAAATATACGATGAAATCTGTTTTTTGAGCTGAAAAATCACTAGATGTTGTTACCACATGTAATAACATCAGATTTTTAATGATTTTTTAGTGTACAATAAATTTCATTTTGCGTTTTTATTATTCAAGTTGCGCAATACAACTTGTTTCTCGCTTTATTTTTCTAATTTGGTCGGGTTTTCAGAATATAAGCTTTGGAAATCTCTTTGAATTCCTATCTATTCTGAAATGAAAATTTCACCTTTAGGCTTCGGTCTAAATTATATATGGATACGAGTGTGCTACCGATAATTATCTTATTACCGTTAATATTAGGCACCACCCTTGTTTCATTGCTTCAACGGTTTTCACGTGGAGTAACGGCTTTAGGGGCGATCGGAGTCAGTTTAACCAGTTTTGGTTTATTACTGACTCAGGCTAAAACTGTGCTTGGTGGTGCAAGCATTCAACAAAGTTGGGATTGGTTACCGCAATTAGGAATTAATCTGAGCTTTAGACTTGATGCCCTTGGTTTATTATTTTCTCTTCTTATTACCGGTATCGGTACACTCATTTATATTTATGCCTATTATTATTTAGGCCCTAAAAATTCATTAAGTAAATTATATTTATTACTCATGCTGTTTATGGCAGCAATGCTGGGTATTTCCCTTTCAAACAATTTAATTATTTTATTAGTGTTTTGGGAACTTACCAGTATCTCATCTTTCTTATTAGTGGGTTACTGGAGTCATTACGAAGCTGCTCAACGTGGCTCGCGCATGGCACTTACCATTACAGGAATGGGTGGACTCGCCATGCTAGGTGGATTTGTCTTATTAGGACAAATCACCGGTACTTATGAAATTAATGATATTGTCGGAATGAAAGACCTCATTCAAAGTCATCATCTTTTTGTTCCGATGCTTTTGCTTATTTTACTCGGTGCTTTTACTAAAAGTGCTCAGTTCCCTTTTCATTTTTGGTTACCCAATGCAATGGCAGCACCCACTCCGGTGTCAGCCTATTTGCACTCTGCCACCATGGTTAAGGCAGGTATTTTCTTATTAGCACGTCTTGCACCTATCTTTATTGGTGCGGCGCTTTATCACAACATTGTCACGTTTGTCGGCCTATTCACGCTTTGTATGGCGGCATGCTTTGCTATCTTCAAAGAAGATTTAAAAGGATTATTAGCCTATTCCACTATTAGTCATTTAGGTCTTATTGTCTGCTTGTTAGGTATTGGTTCACCTTTAGCGGTTGCCGCTGCAATTTTTCATATTATTAACCACGCAACCTTTAAAGCTGCCCTGTTTATGATTGCAGGGATTATTGACCATGAAACAGGTACACGTGATCTTAGAAAATTAAGTGGTGTTTGGCAGCTACTACCGTTTACCGCAACGCTCACTATGATCACTGCAGCCTCAATGGCAGGTGTTCCTCTTACCAATGGCTTTATTTCTAAAGAAATGTTCTTTACCGAACTGTTAGCGAACCTTTCAGGATCGGCTGTTATTTTTGCCAGTATTATTGCGACCCTTGCCGGTATTTTTGCAGTGAGTTATTCAATTCGGTTAGTTCACGGCGTATTTTTTGATGGCCCATTGGGTAAACAAGTTCCAAATAAAAATGCCCACGAGCCACCTATCGGCATGAGAGCACCAGCTATATTGCTCGCGGCACTATGTATTTTGGTCGGTATTTTCCCTGCCCTACTGGTCGAGCCTTTAGTTAACAGTGTGACACGCGCAAGTCTTATGCAGCCTGATTTTGCAGGAACTCATCTTGCAATTTGGCATGGATTCAATGCGCCATTAGTCATGAGTATTATTGCCTTGGCTGGAGGTACGCTTTTCTATTTTGCCCTAGCAAAAGATGGCATGATTCGTAAGATCGACCTTGACCCAAGACTTGGTCGCTTACAAGGCCGTATTTTATTTGATTTATTCTTAAAGCATTTATTATTAACGAGCCGAAAAATCAAACAAAAAACCGAAAATGGTTCTTTGCAAAGTTACCTGTTTTTAATCATTGCTTTTAGCATCGTCATGGTTACTCTGCCTTTGCTCAATCAAGGGCTTACCACAGGTACACGTGAGCTGACTCATGCCCCATGGATTGCAGTTGTGCTTTGGCTAACCTTATTCTCAGGTTGCTGGATGATGCTCTGGTTTCACCATGAACGCATCAAAGCTGTACTCATTAGCGGTGCAATTGGTCTCGTGGTAACCATGGTGTTTGTTACCATGTCTGCACCTGACTTAGCACTTACTCAAATTACGGTAGATGTGGTTACGACTGTTCTTTTGTTAATGAGTTTGTCTTTACTACCACAGCTGACACCTTATGAATCTACTCGCTCAAGACGTTTAAGAGATGCATTTTTAGCAATCATTGGTGGCTTAGGTATCGGCTGGATTACGTGGCTCATTTTAACGCGTGACCATAATTCGATTTCATGGTTCTTTGCTCAGCAATCTTTACCACTTGGCGGTGGTTCTAACATCGTGAATGTTATTTTGGTGGACTTCCGTGGTTTCGATACCTTTGGTGAAATTACCGTATTAGGCATTGCTGCGATTGGTGCGCTATGTCTTATGGATGGCATGCGCGTACACGGTACTACCATGACCCAAGGCCTGACCTACCGCTTTAACCCATCTCCGCTTATGTTCCGTATTACGGCCTCTTGGGTTTTACCTTTAGCGTTAGTGGTAAGTGTCTATATCTTTATGCGCGGACATAACTACCCTGGCGGTGGCTTCATTGCAGGTTTAATTACCTCAATGGCACTCATTATTCAATACATTGCTTTAGGTCAAGATCAAGCAGAACAAATGTTAAAAGCACAATCTGGTCGTCTTTATGAAATCTGGATTGGTTCTGGTTTAACAATTGCGGGCTTAACTGGTATTGCCGCATGGTTCTGGGCACGTCCATTCTTAACTAGTGCTCATGTCTATGTTGAGTTACCAATTTTAGGAAAACTACATCTGGCTTCAGCAGCAAGCTTTGATTTGGGTGTGTATATCACGGTGGTAGGTGCCACTATGCTACTCATTTCTGTATTAGGAGACTCTCGCCACTCGAGTATGTCTGGTCCTGTACCTCATGGGGAGAAATCATCATGATCAGTTTAGAATTCTTACTGGCCTCTGCCATTGGGCTACTTGTTGCTACAGGCATCTATCTTATTTTGCGTGCGCGTACCTTTCCTGTTGTGTTGGGTTTAGCCGTACTAGGTTATGCGGTTAACTTATTTTTGTTTGCGATGGGCCGTCTGCAAGTCAGCTCGCCAGCTATCCTAACGGAGACCACCAATATTACAGATCCGCTTCCACAAGCGCTTGTTTTAACTGCGATCGTTATCGGTTTCGCAACCACAGCGTTTATTGTGCAACTGGCTTTACGCAGCCGTTATGAATCAGGTAGTGACCACGTTGATGCAAAAGAAGATATTTCTCCAACATACGACCCACGTGAGGATGAGCCGTGATGTTTGATTTTTTATCTTTTTGGCAAGCAAATACACCAATTTTCAGCATCCTCATCCCGGCATTTACTGGTTTTATTTTACTGCTTCTAGGCAATCCTGGCGCTGGTGCATTAAAAGAAGACTGGCGTCAACGTTGGCGACGTGGCATTAGCTTGCTCTCAGCAATCGCAGGTTTAGTCACTGCTGTTAGTTATCTGATTGTTGCTAATACAGGCCAAATTACTGTTTACCAGTTGAGCGAGTGGTCAGCACCATTTGGTATTGTGCTGGTACTTGATCGACTTTCAGCATTTATGCTGGTTTTAACCTATGCCTTAGCAGTCCCGGTTTTATGGTATGCAAGTGAGAATTGGGATACGAGAGGTCGCTATTTCCACGCTATATTCCATTTTCTTTTAATGGGCCTATGCGGAGCATTTCTTACAGGTGACTTATTCAACCTGTTCGTTTTCTTTGAAATCTTGCTTATGGCGTCCTATGTTTTGCTGTTGCATGGACAAGGCAAACCACGTTTTCAGCTTGGCGTACACTATGTCATTATCAATCTCTTAGCCTCTGCCCTATTCTTAATTGGCCTTGGTATGATTTATGGCAGTGTAGGCAGTCTAAATATGACTGACGTTTCACGCCTTTTACCAACTTTAGATGCAGATCAACATAAATTAGCAGTCGCTGGTGCCCTACTGTTATTTGTCGTGTTTGGTATTAAAGCAGCCATGCTACCAGTGGGTTTTTGGATACCAAAAACTTATGCCGTTGCAAGTACACCTGTCGCAGCGATCTTTACCATTATGACTAAAGTGGGCATCTATGCCATTTTGCGTGTAAATGGGACTGTATTTAATGATGTACTTAGCCAAGAAATCTTTAAAAGTTGGCTTCTTCCAATTGGCTTAATTACGTCTCTATACGGTGTGGTTGGAGCAATCGGTGCAGATCGCCTTAGACGTTTTGTTGGTTTTATGGTGCTGTCTTCGATTGGTACATTATTGACTGCAATTGCTATGTCAAATACGCAAGCTTGGTCAGGGGCACTATTCTATTTAGTCCACAGTACACTGATCGGTGCTGCATTTTACTTGTTCTGTGGTTGGATGACTTCGCAACGCGGTGATTTCAAAGATCACTTAAAAATCGCACCAAGAATTAAGCAAGAAAAAGCAGCCATGCTGACTTATTTCTTAATTGCCATGATGCTCGCTGGTTTACCACCTTTTAGTGGCTTCTTTGGAAAGGTGTTTATTTTACAAGCAACTGTTGAAACAGCATATCAAGGCTGGGTAATTGGTATTGTGCTTGTGGTCAGTCTATTAAGCATTATTGCGTTAACACGTGTCGGATTTATTTTATTCTGGCGTGCCTCAGCACCAGAAGAAGATCCGATCAATCCTGCTTATATTATTTATCGGGCTTTACCTGAACGTGCACCACCACGTAATGATTCAGTGATTTATATTTTGCTTGCAGGTTTAGTGGCTTATGTCGTATTTGCTTCACCTGTGTTGCACTACACCACAAGCACTGCTCAGCAAATTCAAAATCACGCCTTATATCAGCAATCTATTCTTAAAACTGATCAAAATGGCGAAATCATTAGTGTGCAGCCTTATGATTCAACTTATTTACCAGAAACAAAATATGGTGGAGAAGTTGAAGATCATAATGCCTATCTGATACCTGACATTATTTCTAAAGACACATACAACGGTGTACATATTTCCGAATACAAACACCGCCAAATTCAGCAGCAAGAAAAATTGCAAACACCAACCATTGCTGATGAAAGTCAACTGAAACCTATGGAGCCATAACAATGCAGCTATCTAAATTGCTTGACCGCTGGTTCCCGCATCCATTTGTTTCTTTTTTAATTATCGTTTTTTGGTTAATGCTCTCGCATAGTCTTGATGCAAGTGACCTGCTTATGGCTGTAATTTTGGGGCTTGTGATTCCTCGATTGGTTCGACCTTTTATTACTAGAACACCGCACATTCATTGGCAACCAGCAGTAAAACTATGCTTTGTTGTACTGTGGGATATTATTGTTTCCAATTTTCGCGTTGCTAAACTGGTATTAGGGTCACCTAAAAAATTACATCCCAAATGGTACCGTGTTCCATTAGAAACAGAACATGAACAAGTAAATTCTTTACTCGCAATGATTATTACCACAACACCAGGTACGGTCTCTGCTGGTATTGATCAAGAGCGTGGTGACATTTTGGTACACTCGCTCAGTACAGAAAATACTGAAAGTGATGTGCAAGACATCAAACAACGCTATGAGGCTCCACTCATGGAAATTTTTGATGTGAAAAGCAAATCGGAGGACAACACATGACCATCCTACCTTATGCACTTGGCATTAGCTTGATTGCCATCACGATCTCTATGTTGCTCTGTCTGTTTCGCATGGTGATGGGACCATCAATTGTAGATCGCCTTTTAGCACTTGATACCCTTTTTCTAAATGCAACTTGTCTCATTGTTGTATTAGGTATTTATTGGACAACCACCTCTTTATTTGAAGGGGCATTATTAGTTGCCATGCTAGGGTTTGTATCGACAGCTGCTTTGGCTCGTTATTTTACAACCGGTCATGTAATCGATTAGAGGGAGGTCAAAATGCAAATTACAATGGAAATTATTGTTTCGATCTTTCTAGTTTTTGGTTCGTTCTTTATGTTAGTTGGTTCAATCGGCATGGTACGCCTACCCGATTTATTTATGCGACTACATGCGCCTACCAAATCGAGTACATTAGGACTAGGTAGCTTTTTAATTGCTTCAATGATCTTTTTTGCTTTTCAAGGTCGTTTTGGCTTTGCCGAACTTCTCATCACTCTGTTAGCTTTCATTACAGCACCTGTTTCAGCCAATTTAATTGCACAAGCAGCACTACATCTGCGTTTACGCTCATTAAGTGGTGAAGTTCCTGAAGCAATCGAACGTCCATTACCATGGGATCGCTATAAAATCGGACAACGCTTTTCACAAAACAAACCTCCGATGGAGCCTCCTCAGGAATAAAAATGTGAACAAATAAAAAAGCCACCCAAAGGTGGCTTTTTTATTTTGAGTATAAATTACTCTTCGTCATCTGACTTACGTTCCGGTAAATCTTGTACCGCTTTTTCAATAAGACCAAACATATAATTACCATATGCATTCGTCTTATCGTAATGGAAACGTAAGCGAGGCGTAATACGTGTTTTGATACGACGACTGAGTTCATGACGCAAGAAACCAGAAGCTTTATTTAATACATCTAAAGTTTCTTTATTTGCTGCTTCACTCTGCTCATCACCTAGCTCACGCCCCATAACAGTAACGTAAACTTCAGCGTATCCCATATCCGCACTGACTTTCACGGCTGAGATGGTCACTAGACCACCCAGACGCGGATCTTTTAACTCCTGACGGATTAGATCAGACAGCTCACGCTGTACTGAATCCGCCATTCGCTTTAAGCGTTGGCTACCCGCCATTAAAGACTCCGTTTAATCAATTGAACATCATATACTTCGATCTTATCTTGTACTTTGATGTCTTTATAACCTTTAACCGCAAGACCACATTCCATACCAGCACGAACTTCATCAACTACATCTTTATAACGACGTAATGATTCAAGTTCACCTTGGAACACAACCACGTCATCACGTAATACGCGAATCGGTTTATTACGGTGTAATGTACCTTCAAGTACCATACAGCCTGCTGCTGCACCAAACTTACTTGAGTGGAATACTTCACGTACTTCAGCAACACCCAAGATTGTTTCACGGTGTTCAGGAGCAAGTTTACCGCTCATGGCATCTTTCACATCATCAATCAATTCATAGATGATGCTGTAGTAACGAATATCGATACCGTCTTGGTCACTTCTCTGACGCGCAGCTGTATCAGCACGAACATTGAAGCCTAACAATACTGCTTCTGAAGATTCAGCAAGAATTACATCAGATTCAGTAATCGCACCAACACCAGAACTAATTACACGAACTTTTACTTCATCAGTAGAGAGTTCATATAAAGCTGCATTCAATGCTTCTAAAGTACCACGTACGTCAGTTCTTAAAACAACGTTCACTGTAGGAACATCTTTTTTGCCCATTGACGACATGATATTTTCAAGACGCATTGCACTTTGACGCTCAATACGTTTTTGACGTTCACGGTCAGCACGAGCATCGGCAACTTCACGTGCTTTTTTCTCGTCATTTACAACAAGAACTTCGTCCCCTGCCATTGGAGCATCTGGAAGACCCAGAATTTCTACCGGAATAGATGGTCCTGCTGATTTAATTGGCTTACCGTTTTCATCAGACATTGCACGGACACGACCATAAGATGAACCTGCAAGAACAAGGTCACCAATGTTTAATGTACCGTTTTGAACAAGAATAGAAGTTACTGCACCACGGCCTTTATCAACACGCGCTTCAATAACAACACCTTGCGCAGCACCTTCAGCAGATGCTTTTAATTCCATCAATTCTGATTGAATAAGAATTAAATCAAGAAGTTCATCAATACCTTGTCCAGTATGTGCTGAAACTTTAGCAATCGGAACATCACCACCCCATTCTTCTGGAACGATTTGTTTCGTTGTTAATTCATTTAACACACGGTCTGGATCAGCAGATTCTTTATCCATTTTGTTGATTGCAACAATAATTGGAGTCCCTGCTGCACGTGCATGGTCAATTGCTTCTGCAGTTTGTGGCATTACACCGTCATCTGCCGCAACAACCAATACCACGATATCTGTTGCTTTAGCACCACGTGCACGCATTGAAGTAAACGCAGCATGTCCCGGTGTATCAAGGAATGTAATAATCCCTTTGTCTGTTTCAACGTGATACGCACCAATGTGCTGGGTAATACCCCCTGCTTCCCCAGCCGCAACTTTCGAACGACGGATACGGTCAAGCAATGATGTTTTACCATGGTCAACGTGACCCATAATCGTAACAACTGGTGGACGAGTTGTTTGCTCACCACGCGCTTCTTCAGCCGCTTCAAGCAAGTTATCTTCCGCCTGTGTATCAGAAACTAGAACAGGGTTGTGTCCCATTTCTTCTACAACAAGTGCCGCTGTATCTTGGTCAATAGCTTGATCTTGATTAACCAACTCACCCATTTTCATAAGTGTTTTGATAACTTCACGTACTTTAATCGCCATCTTTTGAGCAAGATCGGCAACAACAATACTTGAACCGATTTCTACGTCATAGACTTGCTTTTTAACTGGCTTTTCAAATCCATGCTTGTTTGCTTGGCTTGATTTTAAACCACGTTTGTTATGGTTAACGAAGCTTTGCTCTTCTTGACCACGACGACCACCTTTCTTACCCGCACGCGGGTTAGTAGTTGCGCCACCGCGTTTAATTTCACGGTCTTCTTGCTTAAATGAATCTTCATACGCTTGGCCAACAAGACCTGAAGCAAGTGGAGAATCATCAATTACACGAATTGTGGTAGTAGCATCGTCATTTGAGTACTTAGATGCCATTTTGCGCATTTGTTCAAGCGTACGTTGCTGAGCTTCTTCAGCCGCTTTACGACGTGCAGCTTCTTCAGTTGCTTTTAACTGAGCTGTTTGAGCTTCACGCGCTTTCTTTTGCTCTAATGTTTCTGCTGGTTTTGGTGCAGGTTTTACTGTACCACCACCACGTTTTTTCACTACAACGGCAGCTTTAGGAGCTGACTGTGCAGCGCTATCTTGTTGATGAGCAGCACGCATTGCATCTAAAGTTGCTTTTGCTTTTTGCTCTGTTTGAAGACGCGCTTTTTGCTCTGCAGTTTCACGCGCTTGTTGATCTGCACGTGCTTTAGCTTCTGCTTCTGCACGCGCTTTAGCTTCTGCTGCAATTTGTTCTGGGTTTGGTTTAGCAAAAACCTGTTTTTTACGTACTTCTACGTTAATTGTTTTTGCTTTACCTGAAGTACTTGCAACTTTAGCGGTACTGGTTGTTTTACGTTTCAACGCAATTTTTCCTGTGTTACCACTTTCCTGACCATGCACTTTTTTCAAATGATTGACTAAAGTATCCTGTTGTTCAGTGGTAATATTGTCGTCTGCTTTAGGTGGAGGCAACCCTGCTTCGGGAGCCTGTTCTAGGAGCTTCTCAACAGGACGTCCTACACTGAGAGCTAACTCTTTAATCGACTTGTCCGTCATATTTCATCTCCTAGTTAAACCATGATTCGCGAGCTTTCATGATCAATTGACCTGCTTTTTCATGATCAAGACCTTCAATATCAGAGATATCGTCAGTAGCCTGATCTGCCAAATCATCAACGGTAATAATACCGCGAGCGGCAAGCGAGTAAGCGATCTCAGAAGTCATGCCTTCCATTGTGAGAAGGTCTGCGCTCGGTTCTTGAATATTTTCTTGCTGTTTCAAAGCATCAGTAAGGGCTGCTTCTTTTGCACGACTTTGCAATAACTCAACCAATTCAGCATCAAGCTCAATTTCGTCAAAAGTTTCAGCAGGAACATAAGCAATCTCTTCTAAAGAAGTGAAGCCCATTTCTACCAATGCCATTGCTAAATCTTCTTCAATATCTAAACGTGATACAAACATGTCGAGATATTGTTGAGCTTCATTTTGCTGACGAGCACGATACTCTTCTTCAAGCATCATGTCGAGTTTGTAGCCAGTTAAATCAGAAGCTAAGCGAACGTTTTGACCTTGTGAGCCAATCGCACGAGCTAATTGATCGCTGGTTGCAAAAATAATATCGGCACTTCTTGCATCTTCATCAAGCACAATGCCTGAAACATCAGCTGGTTCTAATGCGCTAGCAATGTATTGAGCTGGATCATCAGACCAAACCACTACATCAATACGTTCACCGTTTAACTCCTGCTGTACAGCTTGAATACGCGTACCACGCATACCAATACATGCACCTACAGGGTCGATACGGTGATCATTTGTTTTAACTGCAATTTTAGCACGGACACCTGGTTGGCGTGCCGCTGCTTTAATTTCGATAATCTCTTCAGAAATTTCAGGAATTTCTTTTTTCATTAAAGCGATTAACATTTCAGGCTTAGCGCGTGATAACAATAACTGAGCGCCGCGGCCTTCACGGTTAACATTATATAAGATAGCGTTTACACGTTGCTTTGGACGAAGAATTTCTTTAGGAATCATTTCTTCGCGAGCAAGATAAGCTTCTGCGTTGTCGCCTAAATCAATGATGAAACCATCTTTGGTTTGTTTTTTCACTTCACCGTAGATTAACTCACCCACTTTAGATTCGTATGCATCAGCAACTAAAGCACGCTCAGCTTCACGGATTTTTTGTACGATAACCTGTTTTGCAATTTGCGCAGCAATACGGCCAAACTCGATAGATTCAACTTCAAGTTCACGCACATCACCAATTGACCATTTCGATGGATCAACATCAGAGATCGCATCTTGGCAAGCTGGCATTTCGTGATCTTCATCCGCCACTACAGTCCATTGACGGAATGTACGGTAATCACCAGTTTTACGATCAATCTCTACACGAAGCTGAGCTTCTTCAGCATGCGTACCTTCGTAAAATCTTTTCTTCGTTGCAGCAACTAGAGCTTGTTCTAAAGCCTCGAAGATCGCTTCACGACTAACACCTTTTTCATTACTAACCGTTTCTACAACGGTAAGAATTTCGCGGCCCATAAGTCACCTACCGATTTCTTATATAATTTAAATAAATTTAATCTTGATAGATCAAGTTTGCTTTATCGATATTGTTGCTGTCGATATCAAGCACATGCTTTCCTTCAACTTCAACCTTAATCTCTTCATTTTCAAGGTCTACAGCAAGGAGTTTTGCTTGAAATTTACGGCGATTTTCTACTGCTGCAATTAAACGCAAAGCAACTTGTTGTCCAATATAGCTTTGCAACTGTTCGAGTTGAAAAAAAGGGCGATCCCAACCTGGTGAAGAAACTTCTAAAGAATATTCACCTGAAATCGGATCATGAACATCCAACATCGCGCCGACTTGTTGTGTAACACGTACACAATCTTGTACGCCAATACCACGACCTTGTTCTACTTCACCATCTTCATTAATCACTGGTTCAGCGTTTTCATCAACCGGTCTATCGATATAAATACGCAATAATGAACGTTTACCTTGTGGAAGGAATTCGATTCCCCACAGGTCAACACCACATGCCTGCACTGCTGGAGCAATCATGTCATACAATGCTTGGGATTTATTTGATAATTTCATTTACTCTCGTCATTCTCGTGCGATTCAATCGGTTGTTTTAACCGACACAGACCTACTATAGTGAAGCATGACTATTTGACCAATTGATGTCGACACTACACGATAGCGATACGATAACCAATAAAAAAGGGCGTTAATCGCCCCTATGTAGCACAGAAAACAATAGTCCACTGTGCAAAAAGGCCCACCTGTCTGTGAGCCTCTTTTAAGAAACTTGGTAGCGGGAGCTGGATTTGAACCAACGACCTTCGGGTTATGAGCCCGACGAGCTACCAGACTGCTCCATCCCGCATCAACGTGCAAAAATTATATACAAATATCGAAAAAAGTCAATGTAAACTTTACAATATTCGCTTGATTAAGTTGCACCTTAATCAAATTGGTAGCGGGAGCTGGATTTGAACCAACGACCTTCGGGTTATGAGCCCGACGAGCTACCAGACTGCTCCATCCCGCATCAACGTGCAAAAATTATATACAAATATCGAAAAAAGTCAATGTAAACTTTACAATATTCGCTTGATTAAGTTGCACCTTAATCAAATTGGTAGCGGGAGCTGGATTTGAACCAACGACCTTCGGGTTATGAGCCCGACGAGCTACCAGACTGCTCCATCCCGCATCAATAAACTGCTTGCACTCAACTTTCTGGTTCAAAGTTGGTGCGGAAGGGGGGACTTGAACCCCCACGCCCGAAGGCACTACCACCTCAAGGTAGCGTGTCTACCAATTCCACCACCACCGCAGCTTGTGGGACGCATTCTAGTCCTTCCAACTGCAAAAGGAAAGCCCTATTTCGAATTATTGACCCGTTTTTGGTGCATTTGGTGAAGTTTCAGGCGATGTTGTTTGAGCTGGTGCTGTTGTTTGTACAGTTTTCAAACTATATGCCTCTGTAGTCTGTTTTTTTGCAAAAACAGCAAGAGTCAAACTCGTTACAAAAAACAATGCAGTTAAAACAGCAGTCAGGCGAGTAAGGAAGTTACCCGAACCAGATGCACCAAATACAGTTGCTGCACCGCCACCACCAAAAGAAGCACCAGCATCTGCGCCTTTACCATGTTGCACTAAAATCAATGCAATCATCAGTACAGCTAAAATAATATGTACAACAAGTACAAAAGAGTGCATACCCTATCCTCGTTATTTGCTTTGCGCGAAGGCTTGTACAATTTGATAAAAAGATGCTGCATTTAATGAAGCACCACCCACCAACGCACCATTAATATCTGGACATGCAGCTAATTCAACAGCATTTTCAGCTTTTACACTACCACCATATAAAATAGCAATACTTGAACCCGCTGAAGTAAGCTGGCATAAGCCTTCACGAATTTTAGCGTGCATTGCTTGCGCATCTTGTGGTGAAGCTGTTTTACCAGTACCAATTGCCCAAATCGGCTCATAAGCAATTACAACTTGGTTTTGCCACTGTTCAGCAGTCACTACAGGTGCAATATCACAAATTTGTTGTAAAACAACTTGCTCTGCATGGCCTTGCTCACGCTGTTCAAGACTTTCGCCCACACAATAAATGACAGTCAAGCCCGCATTTAATGCATTTTGGAGTTTCGCCTTCAAAATTTCAACGTTATCGCCAAAAATATCACGGCGTTCAGAGTGTCCGACCAATACGAAATTAATTTGGCTATCTTTTAATAATTCTGCACTAACTTCGCCAGTATAAGCACCTGTACCTGCAATACGCGATACATCTTGCGCAACTGTATATACCGTTCTTGCAGCATCCTGCAATTGCGCCTGTACTGTTGTAAGTGCAATAGAAACAGGGGCAACGCCCACATGGCAGCTTTCATCTGCAATTTGGTTTTGTTGCAATAATTGTTTAAATTCTTCTATAAGTTGGTTGGCGTTAGCACGCATTGGATTCATTTTCCAGTTGCCAACTACCCAAGGCGTAATCGTCGAACCCGACATACTGCTCACCTTTCATCAAAAATGCAGCACATTCTACACGCATTTATACAAATTTCAGATACTTCTCTTTAATGGGATTACTTATATCTTTTCTTCTCTTTGAAATTAAGAAAAACTTTATAGCCATTCGAAGTTAAACATTCTAAAAATTAATCTTTAAAAACTTCGACTAGTTCAAGCTTTAATAGCTCGAGTAAGACAAGAGCAACACTTTATAAGGTAGTAATTTTACATAACAAAAGTATAATTTTTCATATACCAATTATAAACACATTAGCATAGGCAGGCAGATGTCAGTATTACATACATCTCCAAAATTTACGGGGTTTTTTCGGCGTTTAGTCGAAGAAAAGCATGTGTCGGCAGCGACCATGCAAAATGCATTAGATGCAGCAAAGAGAGCCAAGCAGGATACAGTCGCATATTTAATTGAAGAGGTACATCTCTCCCCTTCTTTATTGGCTGAAACCATTTCTGCGGAGTTTGCTGAACCATATTTTGATCTAGATGTTTATGACACATCTCAGATTCCTAAAGATCTGGTCGATCAAAAACTGATTTTAAAACATCGAATTTTGCCGCTCATTCAAAGAGGACAAATTCTATATGTCGCGACCAGCAACCCAAGCAATATTGAAGCAATCGATGCAATCCGTTTTAACAGTAAATTGCTGGTTGAACCTGTTATTGTCGAGCATCATAAGCTGGAAAAAGTTTTAGGCCAGCATTTTGCAGAAGAAAGCAGCTTTGACTTTAATGATGAAGAGTTTGATCTTGACGTCAGCCTTGATGGTCCTACCACTCAAGAAGATGAAGAAGAAACACCTCAAGGTGATGTAGCTCCTATTGTTAAATATATTAATAAGTTGCTTATTGATGCCATTCGTATGGGCGCGTCAGATTTACATTTTGAGCCTTATGAAAAGTCATATCGGGTACGTTATCGTGTCGATGGTGTGTTACGTCAAATTGCTAATCCGCCTTTACAACTTGCAAACCGTTTGGCATCACGCTTAAAAGTAATGTCTCAAATGGACATTTCTGAAAAACGTGTCCCACAAGATGGTCGTATCAAACTTAAGCTGTCAAAAACCAAAGCAATTGATTTCCGTGTGAACTCGCTCCCTACCTTGTTTGGTGAAAAGTTAGTTCTACGTATTCTTGACCCATCAAGCGCAATGCTAGGCATTGATGCATTAGGCTACGAAGAAGAACAAAAAGCTTTATTTATGGAAGCTTTAGATAAACCACAAGGTATGCTTTTGATTACTGGACCAACAGGTTCCGGTAAAACTGTATCTCTATATACAGGCTTAAATATTTTAAATACTGAAAGTTCCAATATTTCTACTGCCGAAGATCCAGTGGAAATTAACTTAGAAGGTATTAATCAGGTTAACGTCAATCCTAAAGTGGGTTTAACGTTTGCAGCTGCTCTTAAGTCTTTTTTACGTCAAGACCCTGACATTATTATGGTCGGTGAGATTCGTGACTTGGAAACAGCAGAAATTGCGATTAAGGCTGCTCAAACCGGCCACATGGTGATGTCAACACTACATACCAATAGTGCTCCGGAAACATTGACCCGTCTACGCAATATGGGGGTTCCTTCTTTTAATATTGCAACATCAGTAAATCTAGTGATTGCACAGCGTTTAGCACGTCGTCTTTGTTCTCAATGTAAAATACCTGCTGATATTCCTAAACAAAGCTTATTAGAAATGGGCTTTACCGAACAAGATTTAGCACATCCAGATTTTCGGGTTTTTCAACCCGTGGGCTGTCCTGAATGTCGTGAAGGCTATAAAGGCCGTGTCGGTATTTATGAGGTAATGAAAGTTACACCTGAAATTTCCAAGATTATTATGGAAGATGGCAACGCTTTAGAAATCGCGGCTGCTTCTGAAAAATTGGGGTTTAATAATCTACGTCGTTCAGGTTTAAAAAAGGTGATGCAAGGGGTGACCTCTTTACAAGAAGTTAACCGTGTAACCAGTGAATAAGACACTATTTAAAATAAGGATAATCTAATGGCTGTCAAAAAGGCACAAATGATGCCGACTTTTGCTTATGAAGGGGTTGACCGTAAGGGCGTAAAAATTAAAGGAGAACTTCCGGCTAAAAATATGGCTTTAGCCAAAGTAACCTTACGCAAACAAGGGGTGACTGTTCGAACTATACGTGAAAAACGTAAAAATATTCTTGAAGGGTTATTTAAGAAAAAAGTAACTACACTCGATATTACGATTTTTACCCGACAACTTGCGACTATGATGAAAGCTGGTGTACCTCTAGTACAAGGCTTTGAAATTGTAGCAGAAGGTTTAGAAAACCCTGCCATGCGAGAGGTTGTCCTCGGTATTAAAAGTGAAGTTGAAGGTGGTAGTACCTTTGCCTCAGCTTTAAAAAAGTACCCTCAACATTTTGATAACTTGTTTTGTTCACTTGTTGAATCTGGTGAACAATCAGGTGCACTCGAAACGATGTTGGATCGCGTTGCAATTTATAAAGAAAAAAGTGAGTTGCTCAAGCAAAAAATTAAGAAAGCAATGAAATACCCTGCAACAGTTATTGTGGTAGCCATTGTGGTGACTATTATTTTGATGGTTAAAGTAGTCCCCGTTTTCCAAGATTTATTTGCTTCTTTCGGCGCAGAATTACCAGCATTTACACAAATGGTCGTGAATATGTCGAAATGGATGCAGGAATACTGGTTCATTATGATTATTGCAATTGGTGTATTTATTGCTGCGTTTTTAGAAGCAAAAAAACGTAGTAAAAAGTTTCGTGATGGCTTAGATAAACTGGCGCTTAAGTTACCTATTTTCGGAGATCTGGTTTATAAAGCAATTATTGCCCGTTATAGCCGCACACTTGCTACAACATTTGCCGCAGGTGTTCCGCTTATTGATGCACTAGAGTCGACTGCAGGCGCAACAAATAATGTCATTTATGAGCAAGCTGTGATGAAAATTCGTGAAGATGTGGCAACCGGTCAACAACTTCAATTTGCTATGCGAGTATCTAATCGTTTTCCATCTATGGCTATACAAATGGTTGCAATTGGTGAAGAATCGGGTGCACTAGACAGCATGCTCGATAAAGTTGCCACTTACTATGAAAATGAAGTGGATAATGCCGTTGATGGTTTAACTTCTATGATGGAACCTTTAATTATGGCAATTTTAGGGGTACTCGTAGGTGGTCTGGTAATTGCTATGTATCTTCCAATTTTCCAAATGGGCTCAGTTGTATAATGCAAGACATCATTGCGTATTTTATTCAAAACTTAACTGCACTTTATATTGCTGTTGCACTCGTGAGCCTATGTATCGGTAGCTTTCTTAATGTAGTGATTTACCGCACACCAAGAATGATGGAGCAAGATTGGCAGCAAGAATGCCAAATGTTACTCAATCCTGAGCAACCCATTATTGATCATGAGAAGCTAACTTTAAGTAAGCCTGCTTCATCATGCCCTGCATGCCATCAACCCATCCGTTGGTATCAAAATATCCCACTCATAAGCTGGCTAGTGTTAAGAGGAAAATGTGGTCATTGCCAGCACCCGATTAGCATTCGCTATCCAGCCATCGAACTACTTACCATGCTATGTTCATTGGTGGTGGTTATGGTGTTTGGTCCAACCATACAAATGCTTTTTGGACTCGTCCTCACATGGATATTGATAGCACTTACCTTTATTGATTTCGATACACAATTATTGCCTGATCGCTTTACCCTACCTTTAGCTGCGCTTGGTTTAGGCATTAACACCTTTAATATCTACACCTCACCCAACTCGGCCATTTGGGGTTACCTCATTGGTTTTCTATGTCTTTGGATTGTCTATTACTTATTTAAAGTAATTACTGGCAAAGAAGGTATGGGCTACGGCGACTTTAAATTACTTGCAGCATTAGGTGCATGGATGGGGCCATTGATGCTGCCGTTAATTGTGTTATTGTCATCGTTACTTGGCGCAATCATTGGCATCATTTTATTAAAATTAAGAAATGACAATCAGCCTTTTGCGTTTGGGCCATATATTGCCATTGCAGGTTGGGTTGCCTTTTTATGGGGTGATCAGATTATGAAAATTTATTTGGGAGGTTAAGATGGCTTTTATTCTGGGAATCACAGGTGGTATAGGCAGTGGTAAATCAGCTGCAACACAGTGGTTTGAATCCCAAGGAATCCAAGTCGTCGATGCCGATATTGTTGCTCGCGAAGTGGTTGAAAAGGGCCAACCTGCCCTTCAAAAAATTCAGCAAACTTTTGGAGACTGGGTGCTTCAACCCGATGGCAGTTTAGACCGTCGTGCCTTACGTGAATATATTTTTCAAAATCCACAAGCGCGTCATACACTTGAGCAAATTACCCATCCTGCAATCCGTCAATCTATTATTCAACAGCTACAAAATCCTAAAAGTCCTTATGTAATTTTAGTTTCGCCATTATTGTTTGAAACAAATCAACATGAACTGGTCAATCACACGCTACTAATTGATGCGAGTGAACAAACTCAAATTCAGCGTGCAAGCCAGCGCGATGGGCAAAACCAAGAACAAATCCAGAAAATCATTGCTGCACAAATGCCACGCGAACGAAAACGTGAGCTTGCCAATGACATAGTGTTTAACGATGGATTACTCGAACATTTATATCAGCAATTAGAGCCTTTACATCAAAGCTATTTGAAGCGTGCAAACTAATTTTGTGTATTTTGCTGTTTAATCTTTTGTGTCAGGCTATCTTGTCTAAACCAGCGCCAAGGCTGTAAAGCGCCTACCCCCATACCTACCAAGCCCACAACAATTGATGGGCTTAATGATTCACCAAGTAAAGGTACAGCTAAAATAGCTGCAATAAACGGCGCCAAAGTTACAATACTTCCCGTTTTAAAAGCACCAAGACGTTGAATAGCAGCAACATAAGTCAACGTTGCAATAATAACGACAAATACGCCATGAAAAATGCCTTGTACAGCCAAATGTACAGGATCTACATCCATAAAATGTTTAGGTAAGAATAATAGGTAAATCGGCAAATAAATAATTGCAGACCAAATCGCGACGCTTGCCATAGAGTGCCAGGCAGAGAGTTTCCACTGTTTAAGTAGTACAGTAAAAATCCCCCACCAAATTGCACTGATAAACAGAAGTAAATCGCCAATTCCAAAAGCAGAGGTACTACTTTGTAGCATTAATGCACTCATGAGGCCCAAGGCAGTGATCATAATTGCCAGACTCACCCATGTATGTTTATCAAATGGTTGTCTAAATAGAATATAGGCAGCTATAGCTGTACAGATGGGGATACAACCATTTAAAAATATTGCGGCATGTGCAGCTGGCGCATAAAGAAACGCAGTATAGACGGTGAGACAATAGATGACTCCACCAATGAGCGCCAAAATAACCGCATGCTTACTCCATAAAAAAGCGAGATCTTTTTTATAAATTAAGATAGGCATCAAAATGAGGAAAGCAATAGCGAAGCGCAGTGCAGCAATATCCCAAGCACTAATGTGCCATTGTGCATTTAAACGGGCAAAAAGCGTAAACCCGCCCCAAATGCACATGGTCACCAATACAAAAAAATAACCTTGCTTACGGGGAGACATATTTAGACTGCTTTAAAACGAGAAAGGCAGCTAAATTATACCTCAGAACGCTGACGGCAAGCCTCATAAAGTGCCATACCTGTTGCCACACTCACATTTAGGCTCTGTAAATTCCCAGACATCGGGATATAAACTTTATGATCACACTGTGCCTGAGTAATTGGACGTAAACCTGTGTCTTCTGCACCCATAACAATGACAACTGGGCCAGAGAAATCACATTTTTGAATAGGCAAAGCACTTTCATCAAGCATTGTACCAATCACACGTACGTGAGTTGTCTCTTTAAGATGCGCTAAAGTACGCGCTAAGTTTGTTACTTGAATAAATTTAACTTTTTCGGCCCCACCCGCTGCGACTTTGCGAGCAGTTGGAGTTAAGCTTGCTGAGCGATCACGAGGAACAATGACTGCTTGAACACCCATTGCAGCGGCTGTACGAATACAAGCCCCTAAGTTATGCGGGTCTGTCACCTGATCTAATGCCAGCAATAAGGCATCTGGAGTTTCAGCCAAAATCTGATCGAGATCTTTTTCATTTAACGTCGGATGCGGACGTACTGCCGCAACTACACCTTGGTGGAATGGTAAGCCTGCAAGCTTCTCAAGGCTTTCACGGCTTGCTTTTTGTACGCTAATTCCAAAAGGCTCAGCCAATTGCAAAATCTTTTGTAAACGTTGATCATCGCGCCCCTTCAATGTAAACAAGGTCAGCACGCGCTCCGGCTCAAGTTCTAACAATGACTCCACTGAGTGAACGCCATAATAATATTCCGGTTTTGCCATGCATGACCTCTAACAACGTTTGAGCAAAAAATAAAAATCCTGCAAAGCCAACTTCACAGGATTTCTTTGGGCATAGTGTACCCGATTTAAACAGGAATTTCTTAGCCTTCTAAATGGCAAACATAATCGAGTACTTCATCAGTCTCGATTTTAAAAACGCTATTGCCTGGTACATAAAATGATTGACCAGCGCGGAACAATTCACTTTCATTGCTATCTGCAATTTTAACGCGACATTCACCTGAAATAATTTCCATACGCTCAGGAACATGTGTTTCAAATGTTAAAGGCTGCTCAGTCGGCAAAATAACACCTAATGTTTTTTTCGTTCCATCTTCAAATTGCACGGTATGGCTGATACATGCTCCACCAAAATAAACATTTGATTTTTTGATGACCGTTACATGATCAAATTGGGTTGAACTCATGCACACTCTCCAGATAATGCCGCATTTATATAAATTATGATGAATGTAGTTTAATTGTGCCTAAATAACTAATCAATCAGTTTTCATACGGATAGACTTGTAATTTCCACTGCTGTAACTGAATTTTTTTAGCAAAAGCGTGGGGTAAATTTACTTCAATATTTCGACTCTTCGACACTATTGCATCATATCTGCAAACTTCATCGTGATTTTCATCGAATACAACCCAATAAACTTTCTCTGCAGTTGGGTGTGTCACAGCAGTTGTAACCACTGGTGAACCATTATCCATGCCAACATGAAAATTGTCTGGGTCATTTTGCATTGAAGCTGACTCATAAGCCGGAAAATCGACGCCATTTTCATCAAATTGCTGGCTGTCATGCACAAGCACACTTTGTTTTAAAGTCGGCCAAACACGATAACGAAGATAATGCTGATCTATGACCCGATTGTCCGGATAATTTCCAGTGGCGACATAATCTCTGACATGTGCTTCAATATTATGAAAAATACCTGAGCAACCACCCCACATTCCCGCCAAAATTAATTCAGTGTGAGAATAGCTATCTCTCATTAAATGAAACCATTGATCACTCTTGAGCCAAGCATCGACAGCAGCTTTTTCACGATAAGACACGATAGAGTCAGCATCCCGTATCAAAAATCGTTTAACTAGTGGATCATCCATGACTAAAAAGCGCCAAAATAAACCAGATAACTGTTTTTGAGTGGAGCTGACATGTACTACTTGGGCACCATTTGCTTGTAAACGTTTTTGTACAAGTTCAGGAACGGTATCATCTATATAGAACCGACACGTCCATTCCGGATAAATTTCTTGTGCTAACTTAGTATTTAAAATTGAAGTTTCACAGTAACGCGGATTTGCTCCAAATAAAGAAAAAGCAATAATGTTTTCTTGCGGATTGGGACTAAATGGTACAGGTTTATGCGGGGGTATATTTAAAGCAGGCTCATTCTTTGTGAGTTCTTTTTTTGTTGAAATGGCTAAACGCCCAAATTTGATTTTTTCTTCTTTTTTATTTAAATGATGACAAACTTCGGTTAAGCCATCATATAAATTTGTATTAACGTTGGAACCACTTGCTTTAATAGCTTGCATATAATGTTGATATGCATCGTCATAACGGCGTAACCGCAGCTCAGTATAAGCTAAATCAGATAGTGCTCCAGGATGCTGTGGCACTAGATTTACCGCTTTTTTTACATGCTGATAAGCTTTGGCATAATCACCTTGTGCAGCAGCCTGTTTAAATGCATTAAAATGCTGACTTAAAATTTTATTCATTTCAGCAGGATTTGTTTTTTTATGGCGGTTCATCATCCCTATTGGTGCTTTCGGTAAGCTTAATGTTTTTTTCATTGTAAAGTTCCGCAATCTTGCTGTTCTATAATTTCATTTAGAATAATAGATCACTTGTAGCAAATTCAAAACTTCTCTATCTTTAACCCATAATTTGGCGCGTTGGATGCGTTTATGCTCACACATTTAACTTTAATCAATTTTGCATTAGCTGATCATTTAGCTATTGATATAGAACAAGGATTTAATGTTCTAACAGGTGAGACAGGTGCCGGAAAATCATTATTACTGGATGCACTCTCTGCCTGCTTAGGGGAACGTACAGATACAAATTATGTCCGCTATGGTTCGGACAAAGCGGATGTAACCGCAGTTTTCACTTATCAGAACAATAGCCCTGAGGCAAAATGGTTACAAGACCATGAGCTAGATGATGATTCTGGGGAAATTCATTTACGTCGTGTTATTTTCGCAACTGGCCGTAGTAAAGCATGGGTGAATGGCCGCCCAAGTAGCCTCTCTGAGCTTAAAGAATTGGGGCGCCTATTGGTTCAATTATATAGCCAGCACAGCCAGCAACAGCTTCTTGAACCACCTTATCCAAAGCATTGGTTAGACCGTTATAACAATTTTTATGCTGAAGCGAATGATGTCCGCGAAGCTTATAGCACATGGCAACGCACGATTCGTTTACACCAAGCAGCCTTAGATGCTCAAGCAACTCGTCTACAACGTATTGCGACCTTAGAGCTGCAAATCGAAGAACTTGAGGAAGTCATTCAGACCGATTACAAAGAAATCGAGCAAGAGTTTGACCGTCTCAGTCATCATGAACATATCATGCAAGATTGTAGCTATAGCTTGAATGCGCTTGATGAAGCTGAACCAAACATTACTCAAGAAATGTCATCGATCATTCGCCGACTAGAATCTCATGCTGGACGTAGTGAACAGCTTTCTGAAATTTATAATTCTTTACTTAATGCTCAAAGTGAAATTGATGATGCAACATCAAATTTACGTCAATTTATTGACCGTCAGAGCTTTGACCCTGAACGGATGGAAGAACTGAATTCCAAATTGGAAGTTTTCCATCGTCTGGCACGTAAATACCGTACTCAGCCAGAGACGCTGAAAGAAGAGTACGAAACATGGCAAAATGAGCTTGAACAGTTGCATCAACTTGAAGACCCAGAGACTCTGGCAGAACAAGTAGAAAAGTCACATCAAGAGTTCTTAGACAAAGCCCAGCATTTAGACAATATTCGTCGTGAAGCAGCTATCCCACTTGCCAAACAGTTAACCGAGCAGGTTAAGCCTTTGGCACTACCTGAAGCACACTTTGAGTTTAAATTTGAGCCATTAGAGCAACCAAGTGCAGAAGGCTTAAGCTTTATTCAACTTTTATTTACTGCCAACAAAGGCATACCACCACAACCATTGGCGCGTGTGGCATCGGGTGGTGAGCTTTCACGTATTGCACTCGTCATGCAAGTGATGAATGCTGAAAAGACCGAAGCAGAAGTTTTGGTATTTGACGAGATTGATGTCGGGATTAGTGGTGGTACGGCCGAAGTGGTTGGACGATTACTTGCCGATTTGGCTCAGCATGTCCAACTGCTATGTATTACTCACCAAGCGCAGGTCGCTGCACAATCTGATCAACATTTGTTAGTTAAAAAACAGCAAACAGATCCGGCAAGCAGCACCATCGTACAACTCGATGAAAATCAGATTATTTCTGAACTAGCACGTATGTCAGGTGGAGTTGAAATTAATGAAACGACCTTGCAGCATGCTAAACAATTACGCCAACTTAAATTTCAGGCTTCTTCAAATTAATAAAGAAAATGAGAGAAAAAGATTGGCGAAATCCGATTAACTCTTGTATGTTGATAAAAAGAACCTATATACATAAAAAGGGTCGAGAGACCCTATAGCGACATTTTTTGAGGGAGAACCGCTTAGGTGACCAAACAATACATGACTCACCGTTGTCTGATTGCCCCGCCAGAAATGGCAGATGACTTTTTTGCAAATACTGTAATTTATCTTGCTCGCCATGACGAAGAAGGTGCTCAAGGTATTATTATCAATCGCCCTGCTGGTATCCAAATTAAAGAACTACTCAATGATTTAGACATTGATGCAGACAATGTAAATCCGCATGAGGTTTTACAAGGTGGACCTTTACGCCCTGAAGCAGGCTTTGTCCTTCATACTGGTCAACCAACATGGCACTCCTCTATTGCTGTCGGTGAAAATGTCTGTATTACCACCAGTAAAGATATTCTCGATGCAATTGCACATAACGAAGGTGTTGGTCGCTACCAAATCGCCCTCGGTTATGCGAGTTGGGGTAAAAACCAGCTAGAAGATGAAATTGCTCGTGGTGACTGGCTCATTTGTGATGCCGACATGGATCTGATTTTTAACTTGCCGTACGATGACCGTTGGGATGCAGCCTATAAAAAAATTGGTGTAGATCGTACATGGCTGGCTTCTGAAATCGGACATGCTTAATGACTGCAACACAATCAAAATCAATTATGGCTTTTGACTTTGGTACTCAAAAAATGGGAATGGCGATCGGCCAATCTGCAATTGAAAGTGCTAATCCATTGCCATTATTTGTGATGAAAGATGGGATTCCCAACTGGGACCAACTGTTAAAAATTGTTAAAGAATGGCAACCTGATTTGTTCATTGTCGGTCTTCCATTAAATATGGATGATAGCGAATCAGAGCTTTCTACACGTGCACGTAAGTTTGCACGCCGTTTACGCCATCAAACCAATATTGAAACATGGATGGTCGATGAACGACTCACCACCCGTGAAGCAAGAGAAGAACTTGGTTTTTATCAAGAACAAGGCCGTGCAAAGAAATTATCAGCAGATAGTTTTGCCGCAGCTTTGCTGATTCAAAGCTGGTATCGCAATCCAGTTGGTTTAACACCATAAAAAATAAAAAAGCATGTTTTACACATGCTTTTTTATTGGGTTTAAAAACTTCAATTTTTTATTTTTCAATAATATGTACTGTAGCAGTACGACCAGAAACAAAAGCCAGCTCGTTTTTTGGTGCTTCATCTAACACAATTTTTACAGGTACACGCTGTGCTAAACGAACCCAGCTAAACGTCGGGTTTACGTTTGCAAGCAGTTTAGAACTACTTGAACGCTCACGATCTTCAATACCCGATGCAATACCTTGCACATGGCCTTTAATTTTCTGACTGTCACCCATTAATTGCACACTTGCTTGATCGCCAATATGAATGCGGTCTAATTTTGTTTCTTCAAAATATCCCACCACATAAAGTTGTTTACGATCCAGCAATGCTGCCACCGCTTGACCAACTTGGACATAGTTACCAGGGCGCAAATCAAAGTTAGAGAGTGTTCCATCTGCCGGTGCAACAACAGCGGCACGGTGCATATTGAGTTCTGCTAAATGTAAGTTACTTGTTGCTGCTTCAACCAATGCTTGTTGCTGTTTAATAGTGGCTTCAGCTTGTTGAATAGCTGCTTGGAGTTGCTCATGTTCCGCATGTGATTGATCGCGAGTTGCAAAGACCTGATCTTGTTCTTGTTTAGAAATCGCGCCATCCATTAAGTTTGAATAACGGTTTGCGTTTTTCTCGGCTAACTTAATGTTAGTGCTCGACTTAATCAAGTTTGCTTTGGCTTGTGCTAAACCTGCTTGTGCCTGAGCATATGCCGCTTTTGCTTTTGCCAAATCAGACTTTGCTTGCTCTACATCTAAAGCTCGGCGAGAGACATCAATTTTAAAAAGCACCTGACCTTTTTTGACAGTCTGGTTATCTTGAACCAATACTTCCGTTACAAGTCCTGCTACATCTGAGGAGACTTGAATAACGTCACCACGAACTCGGCCATCACGTGTCCACGGCGCTGCATTATAGTAGTTCCATAAATGCACAATGGTATAGACCGCAATCATTAATGCGACAATCAAAATCACTGGACGGATGACTTTTTTCAACTCCAATTGATTCATTTTACTCACCTAACTCAATCTTTAATCTGGCAATCATCTTTAAGCACCTAACCCAACAAAAATTTGGTGTATCACCAAAAGTAGTAAAAGGTAAAAACACAAATTGAAAATGCTGGGTAGTGCAATCCAGCCTTGTGCAATCCATTTGTTAGTTAAAGGACTTAACAAGCGGAAACATATATATGCAAATAAGGCTTGGACGAGCAAAGCGGGCAGGTAAATACCATAGACATTAAACTCACCCATGCGCTGTGGCTCCTGTAAGCGTACGATCTGCATTCATTTGGTTTGATGAAACATGACACATGCTATAAGCAATATTATTTAGCGAAATAAATAATCTTTGACGCAAAGTCATATCTTCAATATGTGAAGCAAGTTGTTTAAGTTCAAACAAGGTCTGATGAATGTGCTGTACCAATACATCACTTTCATCTTTTTCATTTTCTTTGGCTCTAAACAGCTCATCTAAATCTTGTTGCAAATGGCCAATGTGATGAGCTAGTTCTGAAGATGGCTGAAATTGATTTGCTAACTCTTGAAGTCGGCTTAAATCAACAATCGCACTTGATTCAACCAATGCTTGATGAATCGATTTTTTAATCTCTTCTGACTGAACCATTTTGGTATTTAAAACACCAACACGGTCTAACATCGCACGCAAATGAACTTTGAATTCAATGCCATAAGGTATATAAATCGCTTGACGCATCGCGCGATAATGTAAAGCTAAAATACGGTTTGCACTGGTATCGGGTGACATGGCACGTACAACATCTATCACAATGAGAGACACCAATACGCCCATAACCATACCAAATGAGCTGTCTAGGTAAGACACTGCATCCATACTGTAAGCATTATGCAAGTTCAGACCCATCATGGTGTTAATACCCAGCACCATTCCCACTGGCATAAGTGCTTGATTCGCCATCATAGAAACCGCAAATAAGAACATCGGCAACAAAACGAGCCCAAGTTCCCAAAATGTAGTGACATGAGGAAAAACACCAAAAGCATAAATAAACACTAAAACAGCCGAAGCCACACTGCCCCATATAAAAATACGCAAGACAGGAACAGGGTTATCTAAGGCCGTTAAAATACAAGCAGTTACTGCACCAATCTGTGCCATCATAAATCCAGCTTTCCAACCAGAGAGAATCCACACACCAGTCACAATAAATGTAATGAGTACCGCACTAATACCGCCTCTGACTGCCACACCATGATCTCGGTGCAAACTTGGATATTTAGTCGTCATTGGGGTAATGTTATCTGGAATCTCTTTATTACCTTGCTTGATGCGTTGCCATAAAACTTTTACAGCTAAAACATTACTAATAAAGTGGCGGACATCCATTTTCATGGCAGCCAATAAAACTTGCTGATGTTCAGAAGCCGAGTCATTTAAGTTCAAGAAATCATTTTCAAATTCGTCAGGTAACTGCAAAACATTTTCATCAGTCATCTGGTCTTTTTGTTCAAGAAAATGAATAACATGACCTGAAAGCTGCTTTAATTTGTCTGAATGACTTTCAATAAAATTGAGTTCTTGCAGTTGTTTAATTCGCTCGGACAAAGCAACTAAGTTTGCAACTACCATCGACATTTGATGGAGCATTTCTTGCAAAGGTTTGGTCATGCCATGTAACTCACCTTTTTCATAGCTCAAGTGAACTGCCAGAGCATGAATATCGGTGGTATCACGAGTAATCGCAGCCAAAAGCTGTGTATTGTTTTGCTGCTGATCTGCATTTAACAAATTAGCAAATAGGTTTTCTGTATCTTTGAGTGTCTTAGTTACACGCTGCTTAATGGCTGAACCAATATGCATAGGCAAAATAGTCGCTGAAACCACTGCACTTGAAATCACACCAATGGAAATCTCAAGTACACGCGCCAAAGCAATATCAAAAATATTGTACTGATCAATATAAGTAATCGCGTTGTACGCAATCATTGCAGTTGAATAACCCGCCAACATAAATGCATAACTGCGAGGTGTCCGGTCGAGTAAGGATACATAAAGCGCAAAGCCCACCCATAGTGACAACACAACCGTAAATATCCACGGCGTATTAATCAGGTGAGGTGTTATTGTTAACGCAACAATGGCACCACCCACCGTGCCTAAAACACGATAGACACACTTAGACGACACCATACCCGAATAAGGGTTGGCGATAATCAGGACGGTACCGATCGACCACATTGGATTAATCAGGTCTAATTCAAACGAAACAAATAATGCCAACATGCCGGCAATAAATGTCTTTATTGCAAAAATTAGATCCAGCTTACTCGGGCGGAAAGCCAGTATTTGCTTTAATAACATGAACTCATCTCAAATACAGATTTGAACTGATGAGCATGCTCATCAGTGTCCATTTGCCTTTTAAAAAGACAACACGACTTTGTCATTTGCCTTATAGACAAATGAGTTAATGAGAGCATCCTTCAATACAATGATTTTTCCTACATCTCTGCATGATGTACCGAGATGATTTCAGTTTGGCCGCTATTTATACGACCAAGCTTAGGAAAGGAGAGACATCGAAAAAGTCGGCAGAGTAAACCAATTTCTCGATTAGATATTTTGCTGCACAATTTTTTCAAAATAAAGTGATTTAGTCAACTAAAATATCTTTATTTGATAATTTGATATGTTTTTAGTTAATCATATATGATGTGTGAATCAAGAGAACTTTCCTGATTCTGAGCGTAAAATATTTAAATCAGGTAGTTATCTTGGAATTGAGACAAAGCTTCAATTTTTCTGTTATAAGAACTCAAGTGTGACCCGTTTATTAAGGATACGAATAAGACATCATGGCAATTTCAAGTTTTGGCAAAATTTTAACCGTACTGGATTTATTTTCAGTTTCACGACCAGTGATTAATGTCGATATTATTTGCGAAGAACTTGGCTTGTCTAAACCGACCAGCTATCGTTATCTGAAAGAACTCGTATCAGCCGACTTATTAAAACGTATTAATGGTACTTCTGGCGATTACACTTTAGGCTCAAAAATAGCAGTTCTTGACTATGTATCCAGAACAACCGATCCATTAGTTCAAATCAGTACGCCGTTTATGCGTAACATTGTTGAACGCACTGAACTTTGCTGTTTACTCACCTATTTAAATGATGACTACTGCATTGATATTCATCATGAGATTTTTAAAGATACAGAGCTACTTTCATATGGCCGAGGTTGTCCACGTCCGATCTATGTTGGAGCATCACCAAAAACAATGGTGTCACATTTAAGTAAACAGCGCATGCATGACTATTATCAACGTTTTCAACATGAGTTATCACAGTCAGGTTTTGCTCTGGATGAACCAAGCTTTATCCAACGCATGCGTAAAATAAAGAAACAAGGCTTCTATTTCTCACAAGGTGAGATTGATCCTAATGTTTCAGGGCTTGCTGTACCCGTTCGTTTTTCAAGTAAAGAAGTTCCATTAGCTTTAACACTAGTCGCATCAAAAAATCGCTTTGATTTTTTAAATATTGAAAAACTCATTGAAATTTTGCAAGAAAATGCTGCATTAATAGAACAGCGCTTTATGGAACTTTCCGAAAAAGGCGAGATCTAAAATAATATTTTTGATAATTTAAAGTTTTCTTACACTTTGAAGCATTGAAAATATCTAAATATTCTCATATTATGATTTTAGCACCTATTGATGATTCTTTTCATCAGCAGCTCATCAATAGAAGGCTCTCCCTCAGAGGAATAAGCTCATGCTGCCATCATGGGCTTTTTTCTTGCCCATTTTTTAGAATAAAACTTATGAAAATTTGAACTGACGGAATGTCAGATTAATACGCGGTTGTAAAATCTTTGTAGAACGATTTAAACGGTGTTGCCAATATTGTTGAGTCTCACCACGCATCACAATAAGTTGACCCGGTTGTAACCACATCTCAACTTTTTCCTTGGTTTGAATATGTCTAAAAGAGAATTTCCGCGTTGCTCCAAAACTTAAAGAAGCAATTGTAGTAGTTCTAGCTAAAGACACATCCGAATCACTATGCCAAGCCATACCTTGCGTTCCGTCTTCATAAAGATTTGCCAAGCAAGAGTTAAATTTTTCTGAAAGAATCTGCTCGACTTGCTGCTTTAGCTTGGCAAGTGCTCTGTCCCACGGTAAAGAATCACGAAAGACACCAGAATATTTATATCGATAATGCTCATCTCCATACCAAGCAACCTTGCGGGGTGTAATAAAGTGCTTGCCATATAGCTTCGCTTCATCATGTCGCCATGCCAAATGTTGGTACAAATAATGAAAATATTGTTCGGCTTCTTCCGTACTTAAAATACATCCATAATCCTGAACCTCACCTTCATAAGGCAATAAGTTTGAACAAGGCTCCGGAGAAAATAAATCTAGTGTCATGCAATCTCCCCTTGCTGCTTAGCCATTTCCCAAGCTAACAATGCCAGTTTACGCCCTTTTTGCCAATGGTACTCACCGACCATTCCTGTTGCACGAATGACTCGATGACACGGAATTAAATACGCAATCGGATTTTGTCCAATTGCTGTAGCGACTGCTCTGACTGCTTTAGGTTTTCCAATTTGCTCAGCAATATCTTGGTAAGTACGTAGCTGTCCTTCGGGAATAGTAAGTAATGCTTCCCACACTTGAAGCTGAAATGGTGTTCCTGCAAGATTAAGCGGTAATTTCTGCTGTAAGTGTTCTGAAAAATCTTGTCTAAACCACTGTGCAATTTGCTGATGCCAAATCGGAGAGTGATTTCTTAGTTGAGCTTTCGGAAAGTATTGTTTAATGATGTCTTCAATATTTTCACGACTATCAACAAAGCGAACAGAACAAATCCCTTTATCACTACTTACTACTAATAAATCACCAAATGGGCTTGTTTCAACTGAATAATTCAGTTCAACCCCATCACCTTGCTGCTTATATTCACCTGGGGTCATCCCCTCAAGCTGAATAAACAAATCATGTAAACGACCCGTACCCGATAGTCCAGTATTTAAAGCAGTATCTAATAAGCTACGTTGCTGCATTAAATAATATTTTGCCTGCTGCAAGCTCATATATTGCACAAACTTTTTAGGGCTAATACCTACCCATTCCTGAAACTGCCGCTGGATATAACTTGGACTTAAATCCATATATGTAGCGACATCTTCTAAGCTTGGTTGCTGGTCTAGATGTTCATATAAATATTCAATAATTGTGGCAATCACAGCAAATTGCCGAGAAGAAAGCATTTGCATCTGTCACCTCCTTAGCACTTAATCTTACTTTAAAGTAGCCAAAGTCTTATGACGACCCGATTCTTGCACTCTTCAAAAATAAAAAAAGCCTTTCGTTATAGAAAGGCTTAATCATTCAACCTGACATTAGGGTTGTTTTAGATATGGCCACGCTGCTTTTAAATAAATAAACATTGACCATAAAGTGAGAATCACAGCGGTATATAACAAAGCATAAGCCAGCATTTCTAAAGGCTGCCAATTCAGTAGAAATACACTAATCGCAATCATTTGAAATGCGGTCTTATATTTACCTACAGTTGACACTGCTACACTGGTTCGTGCACCGAGCTCTGCCATCCATTCACGTAAAGCAGAAACAGTAATTTCTCGTGAAATAATAACAATTGCAGCAAAAGCCATCGCAATTGTCGGTTTCCACTGCACTAAAACAATAAGTGCAGCTGCCACCATAAGTTTGTCTGCAACTGGGTCTAAGAATCGGCCAAATGCTGAAGTCTGGTTCAAAGTTCGTGCTAGGTAGCCATCAAACCAGTCAGTTACGGCAGCCAACACAAAAATAGCCGTCAAGATAATATGACGCGTCATACTTCCTACGTGCTCACCAATACCTATTGCAGGCGGCCAATATGCAATCACCAAAAATACAGGAATAAGCGCGATACGCGCCAAAGTTAGGATATTTGGGATATTCAGGATTCGCCCTGTGGTCATAAACACCGCCAATTTAGTCTTCACGCATCTTTTAACAGACAACGACACATACTTCAATATTGTATCTATCTGTAACAGCCACTTTATACGAAATATGTGAATCGAGAAAGTAGATTACTTAGGTAAATACCGTAACAGTTTGCCGCAAGATTGCAATTAAATGATCATTTTGATCCCAAAGATATGCATATTCTGTGGAATAACCCTCAGCTGCATATTCAGTCGTGACTTTATATTTAAACCAGTCGCACAACTGATGCTGAACTGGATGAACATAAGTAATGTGCCATGTTAAAGAGCTTGCTGGCGCAACTTGCTTAAACATTGGCAATACACCCGGCGGCCAAATATCCATAAGTACAATCAAATCAGGTAATGTCATTTGACGATTTTCATGTTGTTCTGGTGAGAACCTTGACCAACCACCAAAGTCAGGATGCCCACTTGCCGTTACCGGATAATTACCCTCAGCCCAACAGACTTCAAAATGCTGAAAGCATTCCGGCATATGTTTCGCAAAAGGAATGACGGTTAAATTTTCTGGTTGTACATAAGCAGGTGCTATGGGTTCTTGTTTTACCTCAATACTCGACACACGAGACACGCCAAAACTTGCAACCAAAATGGTTTGTACTGCATCATCTTGCCATAACCGCGCTTCAAGCGTAGTGACTGACTTTCCTTCTCTTAAAACTTCAATAGTCAATCGGGCAGCGCCTTGTTGTACAGGTCCTACAAAAGTAACACTACAACTTAACAGCCTTTTATTTGAATCTTGAATATAGGAACATGCCTTTTGCATTAATAACCCTGCAACAAGCCCCCCAAAAACGGTGCGGCCCTGTAACCATCCTGCGGGTATATCAATCCATTCATTTTGTTTTACATCTTCAAATAGTTGTAATAACGACATTCCTATCCCTAAATCATGCGCGTGATTAAGAAATATCTTTCATCATTTTGACCAACATGTGAATGATCATTCAGCTATTAATTTACGAGCGCTTTTGTCACTCACATAAGTAAGACATGACTACTCATGCAAAATTTTATAAATCGTTCTTGCCATCACTTCACCCAAGCCCGGCACTACCGTCAATTCTTTTTCCGATGCTTTTAACACCCCTTGAATCCCACCAAAATGTGTTAATAAATCTCGACGGCGTTTAGGTCCTAAGCCCGGAATGGCCTCTAAAACTGAAGTACTACGGCGTTTGTCGCGTTTAGCGCGGTGTTTGGTAATGGCAAAGCGATGAGCTTCATCACGTACCTGTTGAATCAAATGTAGTGCCTTGTTATCTTCAGGTAACTGGATTTTTGTGCCATCAGTAAAATGAAGCGTTTCAAGGCCCGGTTTACGTCCCTCACCTTTTGAAACACCAATCATAAAAGCATCAAGTCCAAGATCTTGCATAACTTCCATAGCCATATGGAGCTGGCCTTTACCACCATCAATTAAAAGTAAATCCGGCAACATTGCCTTTTTATAACGACGTGTTAAAGCTTGTCGCATCGCAGCGTAATCATCGCCTGCGGTAATATCTTGAATGGCAAATTGTCGATAATCGCGTTTACGTGCACCGCCTTGGTCAAACACCACACACGATGCAATAGGCGCTTCACCCATGGTATGGCTAATATCAAAACACTCAATACGATCGATCGGACGGCCAACCACCTGCTCAAGTTGGTGGAAACGCTCATTAAGTTCTAAATGATTACTCAACTGCCCTTTAATCGCATGTTGAACATTCATTTCGGCAAGTTCTAACCATTCGGCACGTGTTTCTCGCACATTGCTCTTAATCTGTACTTTCTTTCCAAACTGCTGTGCTAAAGCTTCTTCCAACTCTTTACGGTCAGGTAAGGCAGTATTCACAATCAGTTCGCTTGGTACTTCATCGGCAACCTGAAAGTAAAAGTTTGCCATGAAGTCACTTAGCATTTGACCAAGGTCATCGCCCAACATGTCAGGGAAATAACTTTTGCCGCCTAACATACGACCATTACGCACATGCATAATCTGCACACATGTCACTCCAGCCTGATAGGCAATGGCTAAAATATCCGCCTCACCTTTCACTTTGAAAACAGCTTGCTGTGCTTGTACTTCACGGAGCAAAGACAAACGGTCTCGATAAAAAACAGCTTTTTCAAATTCAAGATCTGCCGCTGCCTGCTCCATTTTCGCAATCAGTTCTTGATTTAATTCTTTGGTATCACCTTGTAAGAAGCGAATACTGTTATTGACGTCTTCTTTGTAATCTTCTGGTGAGACTAAGCCTACACATGGGGCCGAGCAACGTTTGATTTGATATTGCAAACATGGACGCTTGCGCTGTGAGAAGTAAGTATTTTCACATTGGCGCACATTAAAAAGCTTTTGTAAAACCAGTAAGGTATCTCGGGCACTATAAGCACTTGGATACGGGCCAAAGAACTTCCCGATTTGGTGCTTACCTTTGCCACGTCCACTGGCAATTCGCGGATAAGGTTTATCTGCCGATACAAAGATATAAACGTATGACTTATCGTCACGCAGCATAATGTTATAAGGCGGACGATGTTGCTTAATTAAGTTTTGTTCTAAAAGCAGCGCTTCAGTTTCTGAACGCGTAACGAGCGTTTCAATATCATAAATTCGTGCAACTAAAGCCTGAGTTTTCGGATGCTCAATAGTTTTGACAAAATAACTCGATACCCGATTTTTTAGGTTTTTAGCTTTACCCACATATAACAACTCTCCCTCTTTCCCTAGCATCTTATAAACGCCTGGAAGTTGGGTCAGGTTAGCTAAAATTTTTTCAATATGGGGACGAGCGTTTTGATTCACTATTGGCATACATGGCTTAATATTGAATACCTAATGTGATGTTTTCACCTTTACTTTTCAAGTGCTTTACTGTGGCAGAACCTAAATTTGAAAACACATCATGAATTAGCCCGACAATATGTGTCGTGCTTCCTTAAGAATCGAGGCGATAGTAACTATATTTCACGTCTTTTTCTTTATATACCGCATAGGTTTTTTGACGAAAATCTGAGAACCAACCATTACCCGTATAGCCAGCAATGTGTCCGTAGGTATGTCCACTGGTGCGTTCAATAATATAGATATCCCCTTCTTGAGGACGGTTAAATGCCGGTTTGATTTTCTTATAGCCGTTCTTTTCTAAGGTATGTCCCCAGTCAGATGCAGCTACTGGATGCTTGGAAACATCTGCACCTGCTGCTTGTAGAGCAATACGGATATTCTTGGCACATTTCTCTTTGCTGTGCTTTGCTGACATGCTTTCAAGTTTGCTTGAGAACTTATGTAGATCAATGTTTTGATCTTCTACTTTATGTCTTTTAGAAGTCGTTCGGCCATGCTTTTTAGTCTCAGCAGAAGCTTTGTTTAACATCACTTTCGTTTTTAAGTCACCCTGAGAACTTTCTTCTTTTCTCAATTTAATATGGTGAACATGTGCATGAGCTACGTGATGAGCATGAGCCATTTTGAAACCTACTTCCGCTAATCAGTCTTCGAAAAAACGGAGCAATTGTAGAATCAAAATTATGCGTTGGCTTTTAATAGTTGTAACAAATTGCCAGCACTGTGAAATGAGTCACAAAATGAATTTATCGTTTTTATTTTATAAAAAAATACCTTTTCTGGCCCTTTAATCTTTCTATAAATATTGAGGCAAAGATATCCTCTTATAAAAGCAAAATACTTAGCTACAACCAATCAATCAAATTCATTTCAACCGACCAAACACTTATATAAAACTTCAGATTAATTAGAAATTTTAAATATTATAAACATTTCCCAAAATAATATTTAAAATAAAAAAATTTAATAAAAATAAATCACATTTATTTTAAATAAAAATCCCTTTTAATAATTGACGCTTTTCATTTTAACTATTATTATCTCGTTGCTGGCCTACATTGCCAGTCGGTTTTGACAGACCGTTGATCCACCACGGATTATAGTTCTGCTATAATTCGCTGGACCCTTGCGTCCCCCTTCTTTGCGGTAGGACGGTTGGGGGACGCCCCGTGCGTGCTGGTTCTATGGATCCCAGTCTGTCAACCCCTTTCCGTTCTACCACCCTAATTAATTCGCGGTAATCTGGTGGTAGGACTCCATTTTTTAAGGAGTTGGCCATGCCATTATTCAAACTTGTTTTCTCTCCAATTTAATTATTTTATTTATTTAAAATTTGGTTTTATGCCTTATTTTTATATCTATAAATTACTTTTATTTTAAAAATTTTAATCATTTTATTTTCCTGTTTTTAGGAGGATTAATTATTAACTAAAATTTATTTTAACCATTTAAACCCATTATATTTTTATTCTACTCATAGATATAAATCATTATGAGAATAATATGAAAACTTATAAATCTATTTTAACTTTTAGTTTAGTTCTAGGTAGCTTGGGTAGTTCGGGTTGCAATTTACACACTCAGCAGGAGTTTGAAAAAATTTGCCTATCGGGTGAGCACAGCAAAACCAGTTGTGACTGTATTTACCAGCAACTTGAAAAAGCTTATTCCCCGAAAATGATGCAACGCCTAGAACATGTCAGTTTGCAAAGTCCTGTTCTCCCACAGGACTTTGTCCCTACTTTTTTAAGCACCATGCAGCGATGTGACAAAAGTAGTCTGGGCTAAGCATTGGCTTAGCTCTTTATCTCTGTGTCGCAATGGTTGATTACTTTAAATCAGCGCAAAAAATTAAAGTCTGTTGTGGCACAGAGGCCTCTCAGAAACTTTCCACAAAAAAACCACACTCGAAAGTGTGGCTTAATTCAATCACGCAGAATTTTTATTTCGGGCGCTTTAATTAAAATACATATGGTCGTACAAAAATCAGGAAGAAAATTCCAAGCATGAGGAACCACTTCAAGAAGTAATACAACTTACGGTTTTTAGCTTTTAAAGCTTTAGCTTTAATACGAATTTGGTAAACATAACCAAAGGCTTTATTTAAGCCCCCTGTTTGGTCACCTGTTTCATTCGGTGAACTTGCCGCAGTCATTACATTACGGCCAAACCAATGGTTGAAACGTTCCATCCATTTCACTTTCATCGGACGCTCAACGTCCGCGAAGAAAATAATACGGTTTTGATCAGTCTTATTTTCAGCATAGTGAATATACGTTTCATCAAATACAACACTTTGGCCATCTCGCCAAGAGTATCTTTCACCATCTACATCAATAAAACAGCGATCATCATTTGGTGTAATTAAACCCAAGTGATAACGAAGTGAGCCTGCATAGGGGTCACGGTGTCTAACCAAACGGCTATCAGGAGCAAGTTCGGTAAACATTGCCGCTTTAATGGTCGGTAATGTTTTGAGTAAAGCCGTTGTTTTTGGGCAAAGCTCAGCAGCTGAAGGATGACTTGATTCATACCACTTGAGGTAAAAACGTTTCCATCCTGTTTTAAAGAATGAGTTAAAACCTAAGTCATTGTAGGTACTCGATGCTTTAATCCCACCTTGGTCATATAAAGCTTTCGCTTCGTCTCGAATCATTTCCCAATTTTCATCTAACACTTTTAAATCTTTGAAGTGTTGAGTGTCGATATAAGGCTGATTCGGTACCTTTGAAAAGATGTACATTAAAAAGTTAATCGGTGCGAGCAAGGTTGAATGGTCAAAAAATTGACGATAAAACGAGTGACGCACTTTGCCGCGATGTTGGATATACAATGCAGATATTACAAAAATCGCTAATACGATCCACTTAATCATATAGTTACTCGCATTTAAGCATCTTTAAAATACTTCGAAGAAATTTAAAATCGGAGAAATAATAACAAACTCTCGAAGAAAATTCAGACTCATATGATTAACTATTATTTTTAGCAAAAAGAAATCTCAAGAATATTTATTCTTGAGATTTCTTAAAATCAGGCTTTAAATTAGTTTTGATAGGGTTTCCAATTTAACGCATTTAGAGAAACAAGTGCTCTTGCAGCGGTTTCATTATAGACATAACAGCCTGATTTCAATTGTGCAATTCTTAACTGAGCAAAACGGATGCGTTGGGGATCATTGGCATTTTTTAGGTATGTTTCCCAATGCTTAACTTCTTGATCAGCAGTCCAACCAATATTACTTGTATAACTTGCTGTGTATGGCTTACCTTGATATTGCACCGCAACACTATCGCTCGCAGCAAAACCTAGACTAGTATCATAAATTGTCGTCCACTGAACTGTTTGCCATGTTCCTTTAACTGCTTTATAAGTAAAGCCGAATGGATTAGTTTGATTTAAATAATTAAGGTACGAAGCATTGTCTGCATCGAACTCGTCAAAACTCTGGTTAATTTCATAATCTTGACCGACATTGAATGCAAAAGACTCTTGATTAGATTTTTTTGAAATTAAACGATAGCAACTACTTCCGTCAGGAAATTTATTCTGTCCATAAGTATTAAGAAATATACGTCCATTAGTTGTACTTGCATCATTTACTGGAAAGCCTACTGCTCGATAACCCGGTAAAACAGCGTCAAACATATTCTGACCAGAAAGATTAACTCTCTGAAGTTTCCAATCCTCTTTAACATCACCAATAAGATCCAGTGTCCAATCCGTTAGCGAATTAATATTCATAACATTAATGGCTTGATCAGTTGGAAGATAGAGTTTTTTCTCTGTGAGCAAATACTCACCTAAAGCTTGATTAGAAGACCCATCTGTTGATTTTTTATTGAATATTTCAAAATAGGAAATATTTAACTCATCTGTTTCATTCGCATTGTAATCCATAAAATAGTAACGACTTCCGTTCGCCGTAGAATCTTGTGATGCGCTACTTTGATCGTTATTTACGGAATTATTATCACTAGAACCACCACCGCCACACGCACTTAACATCATTGGTAGGATGGCTAAAATTACAAACTTATTTTTTAACATAATATTACTTTATCTAACATTTTTATAACATAAAGTTTATCGAAAGATAAAAAAATAGACAACCCTTTCTGTCTAATAATTCACATAAGATTTTAATTTTTATTACCAATTCAAAAAATTGAGTTATTCAACAGTCTTTATCATTCTTCCATACATATACATGCGTTTACCCCATAAAGAATTCTATTATTTCATTGTTCTTTTATCATTCCTTTCATTGTTTACTACATTCTCTTATGGGCCCTTCAACCCTTACTTATCAAGCTATTATTACCTATAAAAAAACATATTTTTCATATAAATAAATTAAAAAAAATTATTTACAGACAATTGATGACCCTTGCGTCACGGCTTGATACAACTTGTTGGCTTCTTTTTAGATATAGTTATCGTAAGATTAGCGAAGCATAAATGTGTACCGGAGCTGTACACACGCTTCATAACATCAACTTAGAAATCCTCCAAAACTAAGGAGATCAGGCATGATCCACGCTGGCAATGCCATTACCGTCCAAATGCTTGCGGACGGAATTGCAGAATTCCGCTTTGACTTACAAGGTGAGTCGGTCAATAAATTTAACCGTGCAACAATTGAAGATTTCAAAGCTGCTATCGCGGCTGTAAAAGCTAATAACGATATTAAAGGCTTAGTCGTAACTTCTGGTAAATCTACATTTATTGTAGGTGCAGATATTACCGAGTTTGGTGAAAACTTCGCACAAGGCGAAAAAGCGATTGTTGACTGGCTTATGCCTGTTCACGAAATCTTCAATAGTTTTGAAGATTTAGACATTCCAAAAGTTGCTGCTATTAATGGCATGGCTTTAGGCGGCGGTTTTGAAATGTGTTTAGTTTGTGACTATCGCGTGATGTCAGAAGCTGCACAAGTGGGTTTACCAGAAATTAAACTCGGCATTTACCCAGGTTTCGGTGGTAGTGTTCGTTTAAGCCGTCTTATTGGTATCGATAATGCGGTTGAATGGATGGCAATGGCTGCTCCTAAAAAACCAGCTGCTGCGCTTAAAGATGGTGCTGTAGATGCGGTTGTCGCTGCGGACAAATTACTTGATGCTGCAACTGACTTGGTTAAACAAGCAATTTCTGGTCGTTTAAACTGGAAAGCAAAACGCCAAGAGAAACTTGAAGCTGTAAAATTGAATCCGCTTGAACAAATGATGGCGTTCAACACAGCAAAAGGTGCGGTACTTGCTAAAGCAAATCCTGCTCAATACCCTGCTCCAAAACTATTACTTGATTCATTACAAGCTGGTGCAAGCCTTGCACGTGATGAAGCATTAAAAGCTGAAGCTGAAGGTTTTGCTAAAGCAGCAATTACTCCACAAGCTGGCGCATTGATTGGTCTATTCATCAATGACCAAGTTGTGAAAAAGGCATCTAAACAACATGAAAAAGGTGCTCACCCTGTAAACCAAGCAGCTGTTCTAGGTGCAGGTATTATGGGTGGTGGTATTGCTTACCAAGCAGCAAGCAAAGGCACTCCAATTATCATGAAAGATATTGGTAACCCACAACTTGCACTAGGTATGTCAGAAGCGAACAACTTGTTAACTAAGCAAGTTGAACGCAAGAAAATGAAACCTGCTCAAATGGGTGAAACACTTGCACGTATTCGTCCTACTTTAAGCTACGAAGAGTTTAAAGAAGTCGACATCGTGATCGAAGCGGTAACTGAAAATCCAAAAGTTAAAGAAATCGTACTTGCAGAAACTGAGAAAAATGTTCGTGAAAACACGATCATTGCTTCTAATACTTCTACAATTTCAATTACACGTTTGGCAAAAGCATTACAACGTCCTGAAAACTTCGTTGGTATGCACTTCTTCAACCCAGTTCACATGATGCCGCTTGTAGAAGTTATTCGTGGTGAAAAGACTTCTGAAGAAGCAATTGCAACGACAGTCGTTCTTGCTCAAAAAATGGGTAAAACACCAATCGTTGTAAATGACTGCCCAGGGTTCTTGGTTAACCGTGTATTGTTCCCTTACTTCGGTGCATTTGACCTTCTTGTAAAAGACGGCGCAGACTTCCAACAAATCGACAATGTAATGTCTAAGTTTGGTTGGCCAATGGGCCCTGCTTACCTGATCGATGTTGTAGGTATTGATACAGGTGTGCATGGTGCAGAAGTAATGGCTGAAGGTTTCCCTGACCGTATGAAGCCAGACTACAAAGGCGCAATCCAAGCAATGTATGAAGCGAAGCGTCTTGGTCAAAAGAATGACGTAGGTTTCTACAAATACGAACTCGACAAGAAAGGCAAGAAAGCAAAAACTGTTGATCCAACAGCGTATGAAGTGATTGCTCCGTTCGTAACTGGCGAAAAACGCGAATTTGATAACCAAGAAATCATTGACCGTATGATGCTTGCTTTCTGTAACGAAACAGTTCGTTGCTTGGAAGACAAGATTGTAGCAACTGCATCTGAAGCAGATATGGCAATGATCATGGGTGTAGGTTTCCCTCCATTCCGTGGTGGTCCATGCCGTTACATCGACCAAACAGGTGTTGCTGAATACGTTGCACTTTGCGATAAATACGCACACTTAGGTAAGGCTTATGAAGCGCCGCAAATGTTGCGCGACATGGCTGCTAACAATAAAAAATTCTACGGTTAAGGAGCGACGTGAATGGCTACTTTAAATCCACGTGACGTTGTGATTGTTGATGGCGTTCGTTCTGCCATGGGCAAATCTAAAAACGGTATGTTCCGTAATGTACGTGCCGACAGTTTATCTGCTGAACTTGTACGTGCGCTCGTTGCCCGTAACCAGTTTGATGTAAACGAAGTTGAAGACCTGATCTGGGGCTGTGTAAACCAGACTCTAGAACAAGGTATGAACATTGGCCGTAACATCGGTTTATTGGCTGACTTGCCTAAAACTGTTGCTGGTCAAACAGTAAACCGTCTTTGTGGTTCGTCTATGCAGGCAATCCACACTGCCGCAGCACAAATTGCGACTAACCAAGGTGACATCTTCATTATTGGTGGTGTAGAGCACATGGGCCATGTAGGTATGATGCACGGCATCGACCTTAACCCAGAAGCATCTAAACACTATGCTAAAGCATCTAACATGATGGGCTTAACTGCTGAAATGTTAGGTCGTATGAACGGCATTACTCGTGAAGAACAAGATGCGTTCGGTGTTGAATCTCACCGCCGTGCTTGGGCTGCAACACAAGAAGGTCGTTTCAAAAATGAAATCGTTGGTGTTGAAGGTCACGATGCAAATGGTTTCAAAATCCTTTGCGACATCGACGAAGTAATTCGTCCAGATGCAAACCTTGAAGCATTCAAAGCATTAAAACCTGTATTTGACCCTAAAGGTGGTTCAGTAACAGCAGCAACTTCTTCTGCTCTTTCTGACGGTGCTTCTGCAATGTTGCTTATGTCTGCTGAACGTGCACAAGCATTAGGTTTAAAACCACGTGCTGTAATTCGCTCTATGGCAGTAGCAGGCTGTGACGCAGCAATCATGGGTTACGGCCCAGTTCCAGCGACTCAAAAAGCGCTTAAGCGTGCTGGCTTATCAATTGCTGATATTCAGACTGTTGAGTTAAATGAAGCATTTGCTGCACAAGGCTTGTCTGTTCTTAAGGGCTTAGGTCTTTATGACAAACAAGACATCGTGAACTTAAATGGTGGTGCAATCGCTCTTGGTCACCCACTAGGCTGTTCAGGTGCTCGTATCACCACTACGTTGTTAAACGTAATGGAACAACAAGATACTCAAATCGGTCTTGCGACCATGTGTATCGGCCTTGGTCAAGGTATCGCAACGATTATCGAACGTGTTTAATTAACACCAAGATAAAAAATCCCCGCTCAATGCGGGGATTTTTATTTTACCGGCCTTTTAAACCATCTTGGATTTGTTGCTGTAATTTCAAAATATCATTTAAATTTACTTTCATCGTACCATCGCGATAAGCATCAACATTACTTCGTTTAATGTTCAACGGCTTTAACATTTCAAAAAGACCATTGGTTGGGTCAGAAGACTGAATCCCGCCCGCTACCGCTAGAATATATTCTCGTAAAAATGGAGAAAGTTGTGAGAGATCAGGCTGCGCCATAACGGGCTGATAATCTATGGTCGTCATCCCTTCTGGGACTAAAGCATTCTGTATATCGTGATGTATTTTATATTCATGGTGTTGTAGTGCTTGGCGTACCTTCTTATCTTCTTGAAACGGCACAAAGCCCACCTCATCACGTAGCTCAGATTCAGCCATAACGCGAATAGTGGGTAAAGTCGTTACTTCTTCTGCCTGAACAGTTGGTAAACCCATAAAAGCAAATGCAGCGATTAAAGCTGATTGTTTTAGAAAGTTCATAACTAGCTCCAAAAAATCAGTCATCCTATTTCAATCAAAAGATGAAGATTCAAATAAAGGTCTCTATAAATAGGCTACAACAAACTGCTTTTTGATTCAGTAAGGCTCAGATAAACGGTAAATATAATTAAAATTTTTAATGTAATAGTAAGGGACTTTCTTAATAAAAAACTGAATAGAAAAACCACCCTATAAATGAGTTATAACCATTTATAGGGTGAGATTTATCTTATAGATTTTATTTATTCTCTAACATTTCTTTTAAAGAGTCGACCAATTGAGGAAATGACGTATAACCTTCCCGACCTAAAAAATGTCCGCCATTAGGAACTGTAATGTACGGCGCATCAATATCCTTAGCCAATTGAACTGTCAGTTTTGGTGGAACCAAATCATCATTATCAGATAAATACACCAGCTTTTTCTTTATGCCCTTAAAGTAATTGGTATCGACTTTGCTCTTTGTTATATAAGCTGTGAGGGGTGAAGAATCTGCAATTGGTCCAGAGAATCCGGATACTAAAATCATTCCTCCAATATGTTGATAATGATGTCTTTGCAAAAAGTGCAGCAAAGTAATCACACCCAAACTATGTGCCACAAAATAGGTATTTTCATTAACCTGTGGAATCTGTTCATCTAGAACTTTCTGCCAAGCATCTACATTGGGATGCTCAGAATCTGGAAATGGTATTAAAGTTACAGCCGTATATTCATCTTCTATTTGATGTTTTAGGTCCAAAAACCAGTGATCATTTATAGAAGCTGAATAACCATGAAGTACAAATATTTGACGCATGTTCTTCTCCTGAAGTTCCAGTGTTTTGGCATTTGCAACAAATGACATCCATCCGAATAACACCAATAAAATGAGTTTTCTGATCATTGAACAAGTACCATTTTGAAAGATAAAAACATGCTAAACTATGACACCACTGTTAAGGTCAAGCCTATTTTATGAACCTCGCTAAAGTCGCCGAGCTTACAAAAGTCAGTCCGCGTATGCTGCGTTATTATGAAAGTTTAGGGCTAATACAACCGCATCGTGCAAGCAATAACTATCGAAGTTATACGCAAAAAGATATTGAAAATATTAATAAAATTAAAATATTAAATGAGGCAGGTATGACACTAAAAGACATTCAGGTGTTATTACCATGTTTTGATTTAGATGAAAGGGTATTTACGCTTTGCCCTATTGTTCAAGAAAAGCTACAAACAGAGCTGATGCATGTATCGGAGCAGTTAAACAAACTACAAACTTCTCAAAGTTTATTACAATCTTTCTTGATAAAAGGCAAAGCTGAGAGCACCAATACATAGTAGTTGATGCTCATGCTGTAATTATTCTTCTAACTCATTTTCTAAAGCAGCCACGTTCTTTTTCTTAATACTTTCAATTTTTGCATTAAGCTTTAAGACATGTTGGTAAAGCTCGTTAAATTTTTTAACTTGAGCATTTTCATGAAAAAGAATCATATGGTCTTTCTTTTGCCACGAATAGTTTTTTAGAAGTTTAAACATTTGCTCTGCGTCATCTAAAATTTGCAGCTCAATCATAAAAATCGTATGGTCTTGATCAGCTTTTTGCTGAGTTCCCAATTTCATTTCAAGAAGTTGTCTGGTATCTGCATCAACAGATAATTCCTGTATTTTAGCGAGAAAGATTTTATGAATTTTTTCATATTCAGATTGGTATTTATCTGAAGCTTTTCGAACGTCAGCTAACATCTTTTCTGTTTCAGCATATTTTTGTTTTTTATCAATATCCAAACGGTCAACATTTAAAAAAGTATCCCATTTTGCAGCCTTTAATTCTCTTAAGTATTCATTACGCGCATTTACATTTTGAACCCAATAACTTAAAAGAAATTCTGAGACTTGCTTATAGTGCCCTGCGAGCCGTTTATCATGAATATCGAGTTGTACAGGTTTAGACCAATCTTGAGCCTGTTCATAAAGTTCACTCATTTTTTCATTCATCACCACATCGAACATTTGGCTACTGTCTTTAGCTTGTTGCTGTTTAATATGTTGATAGGAAAAAAAGACAATACCTGCAATTACCACCAAACCTGCAATCGCAATCAAAATTCGGCGCATACACACCTCCTATTTCCATTCTTATAGTTTTGCTCTTTATAGTTATGAAATAGAGCTCTTACTTCTTTATATGTCATTTATTTCACAATACGCAACACTCTATTCGCTATTCAATGCTTTAAATCCTTGTACATCATCCCTATTATGATGGGTAATTAAAATTTATGAGATTCTCCCATGCGTGTTGATGTCTGGTCTGATGTAGTTTGTCCTTTTTGTTACATCGGCAAAAAACGCCTTGAGCATGTCGCGGCTGAAGCTGGCATTGAACTTGATATTCATTGGCATAGTTTCGAGTTAGATCCGAATGCACCAGCGACACATGACACTTCAAATACTGAGCGTTTAGCGAAAAAATATGGTCGTACCTATGAAGAGATGGAAGAAATGGAGCGCAACATTGCGGCCATGGCTGCCTCTGAAGGAATCGACTTCCAATGGCAAAAAGCCAACTCAGGCAATAGCTTTAATGCTCACCGTATTATTCACCTAGCTCAAAGTAAAGGCTTAGGTAACGAAGCAAAAGAAGCCTTTTTTCATGCTTATATGACTGAAGGTTTAGCTATTGGCGAACGCGAAGTCGTAGAAGAAATCGCTTCTCGTATTGGCCTAGATAATGCCGAAGTTGAATATGTACTCGATACAAATGAATTGGCTGACTTTGTTCGTCATGACGAAAAGATTGCGCATGAGCAACTTAATGTAACAGGCGTACCATTCTTTGTATTTGATCAAAGAATTGCGCTTGCAGGCGCACAACCTCGTGAAGTGTTTTTACAAGTCTTAGAACAAGCACAGCTCAAGGCAAATGCTGAAGAAATCGAGCAAGATGATGTTGCTGTTTGTAATGATGAAACATGTGATATTCCACAAAATAAACAGTCTTAATTGCAAAGTGTGAACAAATCGTATGTTTTATCATCGTTTTAGCAATAGAGCGTTCTAAAAAAAGAACTATTCAATTGCTTAAAATGCGTTTATGATTGCCACTTAGAATATTCGCGCTGTAATGTTCTGTTTTTTATGTGTTTAATGATCGGAATTTGAAGTTTCCTTGATCTAAAATCCCCCTAGTTTGGGGGATTTTTTTTGCTTAAAAATTCTCGCTAATAGCTTAAACTTTTTAAGTTATTTCAAATATGTAAGAAAAGTTAAATTTACTTAACTTTTGTGTCGTCCTCTTGATTTTATTAGAAAAATCAACAAAAGTGGCAATAACAACAAAACATAAAGATAGATATGAAAACATTTCACGTTATTACGTATCGACAGCTTTTTGCACTTGTAACATTGGGATTTGGTTCTATATGCATGGCTCATGCAGAAGTAAATTCTTCTTCAACTCAACAAGTCAATGGTTCGTCATCTGGAGTACAAACCGAAGAAAATAAAGATGAAAATCTTTTAGATCAAATTCCAAGGTGGATTGATGCCACTCCAACGATTTTTCCGGAGCAGTCCAACCAACCAATTGTTCCACCTACCGAGCAGACCGAAGACCAGACCTGGTTTGACCGTAAGCAAAAGAAAATTCGAAATTGGGCCGATCACACTTCGGAAAAAATTGATAACTGGTTTGGTGAAGTCGACCCTCAAAAGCCTGCTTCGGCTACCATTCGAGTCATGATTGATAACTATTGGAACGAATATGATAACTTTGAAATTAAGCCAAGAATACGCGGTAAAATTAAACTCCCGACGCTAGAAAAACGCTTAAGCGTAGTATTTGGTGATGACTCTTTAGATAACGAATTTAATAATAGTCCAGCCAATATTAACCAGAACCCAAATCAAGATTCAAATAAGAAACTTGATACTAAACGAACACGAGATGACAACAGCTCAATCGCATTACGTTGGTCGAATTTTTCCAAAAAACTGCCGTTTGAAACAGATGCCGACTTAGGTATCCGTTCTGGAGACGACGTGTATGTTCGCTTAAAAGCATCAAGAGATTGGCAACTCCGTAATGACTTTAAGTTTTATGCTGAAGAAATTTATCGCTATGGCATTCATAGTGAAAATTATTTACGTACTAATTTGGAACTCACCCATGCTCGTCCAAATCAACCCATCTTATCAAATCAGTTCAGCCTAACTTATGCTGACGATCAAGATGATGATTTAACATGGGAAAACCGAGTTTTCCGTGAACATAGTTTCTTTGCAAATAACCGTTTTAACTATGGTATTTACACAGGTGGCTATTACAACGACAACGATTTACGCTTAAACAGTTGGGGACCATTTGTATCATGGCGTCAGCCGCTCTTACGTGAGTGGTTCTTTGTACAAGGTGACGTCAACTACTTTAATGACCACCGTGAAGACCGTAACCATTTTGTCAGCACATTCTTACGTTTAGAAGCACTTTTCTAATTGAGCAAGATCACCTTGGAGGTTATCTCCAAGGTGATGAATAATAAAATACTTTTAAATAAAAATTTAAGCTTTTTCCCTTACAATACTGAGCTAACTTTTGATTCCTGATTTTCAGAACAATGAATCAATTCTCTTCTTTGTCATTTGAATATAAATCTAAAGCTCTACTTTGTATTTATAGTTTAGGTATGTTGGTTTTAATCCCTCATACACAGCTTTTCTCTACGTCCTTAAAGCATCAACGCTCCACGAGACGCTCCCTACATCCATCGAGCCTATTCATAAAAAGCAAAAGTCATTCTCTAACTTTTTCAAATTCACCATGTGAAGTAGAAAATAATAATGATTCAGATGCAGCACTCATTCAGGACCTGATGGCCGTGTTTGGAAATGATACGCTGTGGAACCGTGCAACCCAGCACAAACAACCTTATAAAACCTTGGGTAAGAAAAAGAAGAAAGCTTCAACACCCCATATTTCGATCAGTAACCCAATTACTGCAAGCTGGGATACGATTTCAACATGGATGCCTTTCGAAAATAATCTTGATTTAGGCTCAAATTCAGAAAGTGATGTTTATGTACAATTTCTTGCCAAGAAAAAATGGAATTTAAGACATAACATTAGCATAGATACCGAACAAGTCTTTCGCTATGGCTCAACCAGCCGAAACTATACTGAAACCACGCTAAACTTAACGCAAAAGATGCAAGACAACACCCTGTTCGCTAACAAATTTAATGTGAATAAGAGTGAAAATGAAGAATTCAACTGGGGCAATTGGACTTTTCAACAATTTGAGTTCGTAAAAGATAATAGTCTGACTTACGGCATTTATAGTGGCGGTGTATATACCAAAAATGACATGCGGGTAAATAGTTGGGGACCTTATATTTCATGGCGCCAGCCCGTATGGCGAGATTGGATTTTTATGCAAAATGATCTTAATTTTTTTAATCATATTGATGATGACCCGAAACATCAGCTTAGTGTTCAAATGAATTTAGAAGCTAATTTTTAGCCAAAAATCATCAAGTTGTGGATAACTCTTTCTTTATCCACAAAAAAGCCTCTGACAGTTCAGAGGCTTTTTTTACATCAAATATTATTTCAACAATAAGCTATTAATACGCTTCACATAAGCTGCAGGGTCTTCTGGTAAACCACCTTCTGCAATCACAGCCTGATCAAAAATCACGTTTGCCAAATCATCAAATTGTTCTGAACCTTCAAGTTTTTTCACTAAAGGATGCTCAGGGTTAATTTCTAAAATTGGCTTGATTTCAGGTACAGCTTGTCCTGCTTGTTTGAGCATACGAATAAGTTGAGGAGACAACTCCCCTTCACTAGTTACTAAACACGCAGGAGAATCTACCAAACGGGTTGTTACACGGACTTCTTTAGTTTTGGCCTTCAACGAGTCACTTAATTTCTCAACAACAGGTTTAAACTGTTCAGCCGCTTGCTCTAGTGCCTTTTTCTCTTCTGCATCTTGCAAGTCACCTAAATCAACAGCGCCTTTAGATACATTCTTTAATGGCGTACCGTCAAACTCATGAACAAAGTTCATTGCCCACTCATCAACACGCTCTGCCATTAACAATACTTCAATGCCTTTTTTCTTAAACAACTCTAGCTGTGGAGAGTTTTTAGCAGCAGCTAAGCTGTCAGCAGTAACGTAATAAATGGCTTTTTGGCCTTCTTTCATGCGCGCTTTATAGTCTGCAAAAGAAGTTACCACTTCATCATTTGTTGAAGTTGCATAACGTAATAATTTTAAAATACGTTCACGGTTACCAAAGTCTTCACCCAAGCCTTCTTTAAGCACTGAACCAAACTCAGTGTAGAAGGTCTTGAATTTTTCTTGGTCTTTTTCATCTTCTGATTTAGCCAAGCCATCAAGCAAAGTGAGTACACGGCGTGCGTTACCTTCACGAATTGTTTTAACATCACGGCTTTCTTGCAACAACTCACGGCTGACATTAAGCGGTAAATCGGCGCTATCCACGACACCTTGAACAAAGCGTAAATAGTTTGGAATTAAATTATCCGCATCATCCATAATGAAAACACGTTTTACATACAGCTTAATTCCCGCTTTTGCTTCACGTGTAAAAATGTCATGTGGCGCTTTACTTGGAATATAAAGTAATTGGGTATATTCGGTGCTACCTTCAACACGGTTGTGTGCCCAAGCCAGTGGTGCTTCGAAGTCATGAGTTAAGTTTTTATAGAACTCAACATATTGCTCTTCAGTCACTTCACTCTTGTTACGTGTCCATAAAGCACTTGCAGAGTTAATCGCTTCCCATTCATCAGTCTTGACCATTTGGCCGCCTTTAGGCTCTTCACCTTCAGCAACCTCCTCTTCCTGCCAAACTTCTTTTTGCATTTCAATTGGCAAGCTAATGTGGTCAGAGTATTTATTAACGATTTGCTTAACTTTATAAGATTCTAAATAATCAAGCGCGTCATCACGCAAGTGAAGAATAATGTCAGTACCGCGTGAAGCTTTATCAATTTGCTGAACTTCAAACTCACCTGTGCCACCGCTGATCCAACGCACCCCTTCAGAAGCATCGAGACCTGCGCGGCGTGATTCAACTGTAATTTTATCGGCAACAATAAAACCTGAGTAGAAACCAACACCAAACTGACCAATCAACTGAGCATCCGCTTTCTGGTCGCCCGTTAATTTTGACATGAAGTCTTTAGTGCCTGATTTTGCAATAGTACCCAAGTTATCAATTGCTTCTTGTTGGCTTAATCCAATACCGTTATCAGAAATCGTTAAAGTTTTATCTTCTTTGTTTAAGCTGATGCGTACATGTAAGTCCGGATCATTTTCATAATATTCAGGATGATTAATTCCTTCAAAACGCAACTTATCACATGCATCAGATGCATTAGAGATAAGTTCACGTAAGAAAATTTCAGGGTTCGAATAGAGAGAATGCGTCACTAAATGTAAAAGCTGGGCTACTTCTGCTTGGAAACTATAATTTTGTGATGCTTGTTCACTCATAAATCACTCCTTAAATTTTGAAGTTTGTTTGTTCTCGAATGCTTTATGAATGGAGTACTTCTACAATTTTTCAATCCTGAATATTAAAAAATTTTTCTTTAATTAAAACGGACCATGACTTAGTACCCTATCTTGCAAGATAGAGTCCAATTGTTGTTGTCTCTGCTGATAAGCTTTAGAAATACAACTTACATTAGCTGCACAAGCATTTCTTTTTTTTAACCACTGCTGCTGTGTATCTTTTTGATTATCACGGCCACCCATTGGCAATGCATGTAAAACAATTTGATATGTTGTTGCCATTTTGACATCAGCATCATTTAAAGAACGATTTTTGCAAATACTCAGCTCAGTCTTAGTTTTTGCAGCATCACAGGAAAAACTAGCAGCCTGTACATTATGAGCAAGAGTAATGCCACTAAAAAGTGCTAGACCTATGGCAAATTTTCTATTCATGAGGTTATTCCTTTAAAGATATATAAAAAATAGTTTAAAAATAAAGACCAAAAGAATATGTATAAAACTGTCTGTTTTATGCTTTTTTTAGTGAGAGCAATAAAATAAAAAACCTCACATAAAATCTATGTGAGGTGCCTGAGTCTAGGTTTGTTATTATATTTTTTCTATTTATTATTATGCTTAAAATTTATAGCTATAACCTAAAGTGTAAACAAACGGATTAATATCCAAGTCGAATTTAGCACCATTTGTTAAAGTAACTTCTGGGCTAATATCCGCATAGCGAACATCTACAAATACACCCCAATTTTTCGCATCAGCAGGTTGGAAGTTAAAACCAACTTGTCCAGCTACACCAAAATCTTCTTTTACTTTGTCAGCAACACCTTGCTCATCCCAAGGAATAAATGCTGTCGCCCCGATACCAATATACGGTGTGAAACGAGTTGAGTTTTTAAAATGATATTTTGCGGTAATTGTCGGAGGTAATTGTTTAATACGTGCTACATTTTTACCATCTAATAAAACATCATGATTAACCGGCGCTGCTAATAATAATTCTGCCGAAAAAGGTGATTCACCAAAAAAGTATTCAACTGATGGTGTAAATGCATATTCATGATCAGCTTTTACTACACCTAAAGCAGTTGTTGTATCGTCAGATGGAGCAATAACACTACCCCCAAATTTTACTTGCCAATTACCAGCAAAAGTAAATGAAGACATCCCCATTAATGCAATAATCAAAGCTTTTTTGAACACGTTAATATCTCCAACCTTATTTATATTTATAATAAACATTTATTTTAAATTGATGCAACACCCATTATAAAATTATTTTTATATTTATTTTTAAATAACTGTTTTAAATAAAAATATATATTAACCAACTATTTTAATTGGTTTTTATTCCAACTTAATTAATCAGAATTATTTTATATAACCAACCTTTTTAATATACTTTAAATTCCGAGTATTTTAATATAATTTATTTTAAATACATATTTTATTTAGAGCATAAAAAAACCTTCTTAATGCTTATCTTAAGATAATTATTAAGAAGGTTTTAATTTAATATATTATAAAAAACTTATAAAACCATGGCTGCAATCCAACCAAAAACTAACAATGGAATATTAAAGTGGATAAATGTTGGAATGACGGTATCCCAAATATGGTCATGTTGTCCATCGACCCCTAAACCAGCTGTTGGTCCTAAGGTAGAATCGGAAGCTGGAGATCCAGCATCGCCTAAAGCCGCCGCTGTACCAATCAGTGCAATTGTCGCTAATGGCGAGAAACCAAACTGTACACATAAAGGTACATAAATAACTGCTAAAACAGGCACACTTGAAAAAGATGAACCAATACCAATCGTGACAAATAAACCAATACTCAGCATTAAGAAAGCCGCGAGCGCACGATTATCACCAATGATTTCAACCACTCCTTTAACCAGTTGATTGATATCTCCTGTATGCGTCATGACTGAAGCGAAACCGGCGGCAGAGATCATAATAAAGCCTACTAGAGCCATCATTCGCATGCCTTGTACAAAGACATCATCTGCATCTTGCCATTTAAAAATGCCGGCTGTAGACAGAACCGCAAAGCCTACTAAACCACCCAAAATCATTGAGCCGGAATAAAGCTGTGCAACTAAGGTAAGACCAATCGCGAGCAAAGCCATAAAAATTGTTTTTTTCGCAATTACAGGGGCTTGCTCTGCTTCGTGTTTAAGTTCTTCTGCATCTGCTTTTAGATCTACTGTTTCATCTTGCGCTGTTGCACGCAGAGGTTTGTCTAAATCAATGGTAGCTACAGGGGTAATGGCACGGTCCGCATAAATTCTTGGCTTACGGTAACTAATAAATACTGCAACTAAAGTACCTAAAACCATACCTAAAACTGGAATAGCCATGCCAATTGGCATCATCCCACGTTCTACATGCAAGCCATAAGCAGCACCGATTTTGTTGATATTCCCCATCAAAATTTGTTCAAGGAAAATCGCACCAAAGCCAACGGGTAGAAAAATATAAGTACCTACTAAACCTAAAGTCAGGACACAAGCTGCTGCACGGCGGTCTAGTTTTAAATGATTCATGACTCGTAATAATGGCGGCACCAGTACAGGAATAAATGCGATATGAACCGGTATGAGGTTTTGAGAGAAAATGGCAGCAATAAGTAAAATACCTAAGAGTAAATATTTTACTTTGGTTTCACGGCTTTTCCCCGCTTCCATTCCCAACAGACCAATAAGTTTATGAGCAAGCAGGTCGGGTAAACCCGATTTAGAGAGAGCGAGTGCAAATGCACCTAATACAGCATAAGCGAGAGCAACTTCGGCTCCATCACCAAGACCAGCATTAAAAGCTTCAACTGTTTGAGAAAGACTTAAACCCGCGACAAGACCACCAACAATGGCAGAGACCACTAATGTCAATACGACAGAAACGCGTGCTAGTGATAGTAAAAACATCACAGCAATCGCCACAACAACAGCATTCATGAACAAATTCAGAACAAAACAAAAGGCGATATTCTATCAGATTCACATCTACGAAGCCGAAAATATCGCCAAATTATCAGTTTTGTAAATTAAACAGACATTTATTAACTTTGTGATTCGATGAACTGACGAATATGTCCTGCCACTTTTTCAGCCTGACTCAGAATCGCCCAATGGTTTGCTTCAAGCTCAACATACTCAAAGTTTTCAACCCATTTTGGCATTGCTTCCGTAATATATTCAGGACTCACAAAAGTATCGTATTTTAAAATTATTGCTTTGACTGGACACTGTGCATAACGCTGGCGAGGAGTTGTTAAGCGAGGAATAAAATTCGCACGATATAAATTAATCCCGTATTTACCATCAGCAGCAATATTACTATTTAACGGTAAATTATCTTTTCTCTCTAAGTCTTTTAATATTTTGCCCCATTTTTCTGGAGTAAAAAGAGACCAGACCGTCGGAGCAATTAATGGTAAATGGAAAGCACCGATATACCATGATTTTGTTAGTATTTTTAAGATTTTTGCAGGCGTCGTTTTAAATTTATCTCTTAAGAACAGCGCAGCATGATCTAAACAAGGACCAGAAATGGTTGTATAAGAGAGTAAACGGCCTTTAAATTTAGGTTCAGTTGCAGACTCCCAAGACTGAATTGATCCCCAATCATGGGCAGCCATATGGAACTGTCGATTTGGGAGTACTTCATCGACGACTTCTTGTAAGTCTAAAGATAAACGTTCTAAACGATAATCTCGTATTCGTTTAGGAATAGATGACAAACCCGCTCCACGGACATCATAAGTAACAATATAAAAATCATTGATCAAATGCTCAATGACCGATTCCCATACTTCCTGATTATCTGGATAACCATGTACTAAAACTAATGGAGTATTTTTCTCATCACCCCAAGCCTTAGCGCATAGAGTTTGTTGATCACTTGTTGTTACTGTATAAATCTTTGGCTGCATAATCATTTCCTATTTTGTTTTTCAATCGATCATGTCGTTAATCGGATAAAGCATTGCCATCAATATAAAAAAGATGATACTTATCTAGTATGACCAGTGTTGCAATAAAAAAAATTGACTATTATGGCTATTTTAAAAAAACTTCAGAACATTCCCTCAATTTCTAAATTCTTATTTAATTATTATCCTCCCTACCGAGGTGCAGGGATTCATATTGAAATCATGAATTTAGAGCTCTGTCATGTTCGGGTAAAAATGCCACTGACCTGGAAAAACCAAAATCTGGTAGGTACTCATTTTGGGGGTAGTCTTTATTCTATGGTTGATCCATTTTATATGCTGATTCTTATGCATCACCTTGGATCAAAATATATAGTTTGGGATAAAGCGGCTGAGATTAATTTTTTATCGCCTGGGCGAAGCACTGTTTATGCTGACATTCGAGTTGACTTAGCAGAAATTGAACAGATTCGAGAACTTGCCGAGAACTATGCTCCAGTGCTTAGAACATATCATTTAAATATTTTTGATGAATCAGGTGTGAGAATTGCTGAAGTACAAAAGACACTATATATCCGTAGAAAAAAGGCAAAAGCCTTATACCCATAAAAAATAAGTGCCTAAAGGCACTTATTTTTATTTTAGTAAATTCTAACGCTTTTCTTCAATCGCAGCGCCGGCACCACCACCAAGTGCACCACCAATCGCAGCGCCTGTATCACCACCAAAAATGGCTTTCCCTACTACAGATCCAATACCGGCACCGATAGCACTACTTGTTGTGGAACTCTTATTACTACCCTTAGCATTCGCACCTACACCCGCACCAGCTGCTGCACCTACACCAGCACCTAGACCGCCACCGACATGGTTACCGACACCACCACCAACAGCACCGCCTAATGCTGCAGCACCAATACGCTGATCAGATGGACTCATATTCTGACAACCAGTGAACATGAATGCAGATAACATTAAAGTAGAAATTAAACCAATTGTTTTTTTCATGACCATACTCACTCCATTGTGCTCTAATCAAAGCATAATCTTCTTTTATGAGGAATTTGATCAGTTTATGTTATCGCACTGTGGCAATAGATTGATATTTTGTAAAAGCATTCTAGGTCTAGTTATTATTTAAATTTCAATCTAATAAGCAAAGAAAATAGAAGCTCTTATTTTATAAAGAGCTTCTAGTTTAAATATGTTTAAAGGTACTTTTAGTATTTCCCTTTTTTCTCTTCATAGGCCGCACCCGCACTACCACCAAGTGCACCGCCTGCAGCAGCACCAGCATCACCACCAATCACTGCTCCACCTAAGATTGCACCAACACCGGCACCAATTGCACTGTTACGTACAGTTTTACTGTTAGACCCTTTTGCATTTGCTGCAACGCCTGCGCCAAGAGCTGCCCCTAAACCTGCACCAATATTACCGCCTACATGTTTACCTACCGCACCCCCTGCACCGCCACCAATAGCTGCAGAACCAATACGTTTACTTTCTGGACTTGCATTTTGGCAACCTACAAATAGAGTGGTTGACATCAGACCCACACCTGCAATCATCATCATTTTTTTCATTGAAAGCTACTCCTCTACTCAGTTGTGCCTAGGATAGTATGCTTTCATGGAGAGTTTTTTCTCATTAAGTAATAGATTAAGAGTGCTTTAATAGACTTTTGTAAAAATAGCTTATTTTTTCCACAAAAAAGACGCCCTAAGGCGTCTTTTTAATAAAACTTTAAGCTTAGAATTGTTCTGAGTTTAAAGCTTGGCTAAATGCTTGGTCTACTTCGCTGAAGTCATTATGAAGCTCATGTTCTGCAGCTTCTGCTTCTTGACGACGACGTTCTAAGTGGTATGCAAGACCAGTACCAGCTGGAATCAAGCGACCCACTACAACGTTTTCTTTCAAGCCGCGTAAATCATCTTCTTTACCTGTTACAGCCGCTTCAGTTAACACACGAGTTGTTTCCTGGAACGATGCAGCAGAGATGAACGAGTCAGTAGAAAGCGATGCTTTCGTAATACCCATCAATTGACGTTCAAACTTCGCAGGGAACTTGTTCTGAGCCAAGACAGCTTGGTTCTCTTGAACGACGCGGATGTAATCCACTTGTTCGCCTTTAATGAAGCTTGTATCACCACCATCGATGATATCAACTTTACGCAACATTTGACGTACGATAACTTCAATGTGCTTATCGTTGATTTTTACACCTTGGAGACGGTAAACGTCTTGAACTTCGTTCACGATGTAGTTAGTTAAAGCAACTTCGCCTTTCAAGCGTAAGATGTCATGTGGATTTTGTGGACCATCAGAAATGGTTTCACCACGGTTCACATGTTCACCTTCAAACACGTTGATTTGACGCCATTTTGGAATCAACTCTTCGTAAATTTCTGAACCGTCATCTGGAGTAATTACTAAACGGTTCTTACCTTTAGTCTCTTTACCAAAGCTTACGATACCAGACACTTCTGCCAAGATCGCATGTTCTTTCGGCTTACGTGCTTCGAACAAGTCAGCAACACGTGGAAGACCACCGGTAATATCACGAGTACGTGAAGATTCTTGTGGTACACGACCAATAACGTCACCCACACCAATTGTTTCGCCATCACGAACGGTAACAATTGTGTTTTGTGGCAAGAAGTAGAACTGTTCGCCGCCATCAGCCGTATCCAATACGATTGCTGGACGTAAATCTTTACCAGAAGCAGGACGTGCTGTTACAGGCAAGATTTCAACAGTTGTCATACCAGTTGCATCATCAGTTTTCGATGTTGCAGTTACACCATCAGCGATTTGGCTGAAACGTGCTTTACCAGCAACTTCTGTTACTAATGGATGTGTATGCGGATCCCAAGTTGCAACGATACCACCTGCCTCAACGACTTCACCATCTTTCAACAAGATGCTTGCACCGTAAGGAAGTTTATAACGCTCACGCTCACGACCTAACTCATCGGCAATACCAATTTCACCTGAACGTGAAACTGAAACCAAGTGACCTTTCGCGTGTTGTACAGTTTTCACGTTGTGGAAACGTACAGTACCTTTGTTACGTACTTGAACACTGTTTGCAGCAGAAGTTCGGCTCGCAGCACCACCTACGTGGAACGTACGCATCGTTAACTGTGTACCTGGCTCACCAATTGATTGCGCAGCCATTACACCTACTGATTCACCTGGGTTCACCAAGTGACCACGTGCAAGGTCACGACCATAACAACGAGCACATACACCGAATGTAGATTCACATGCGATTACTGAACGTACTTTAACTTCATCGACACCAGCTTCTTCAAGCTGAGCTGCGATTTTCTCGTCAATTAACGTACCGCGAGGTAATACAACTTCATCATCAGAGGCACGACGTACATCTTCAGCAGTTACACGACCTAATACACGGTCACGTAATGGCTCGATGACATCACCACCTTGAATGAATGGAGTCATTACTAGGCCGCCATTTGTACCACAATCAGGCTCAGTAATTACCAAGTCTTGTGCTACGTCTACAAGACGACGAGTCAAGTAACCAGAGTTCGCTGTTTTCAATGCTGTATCGGCCAAACCTTTACGCGCACCGTGTGTAGAAATAAAGTACTGAAGTACTGTTAAACCTTCACGGAAGTTCGCTTTAATCGGTGTCTCAATAATCGAGCCATCCGGTTTTGCCATCAAACCACGCATACCAGCAAGCTGACGAATCTGCGCCGCACTACCACGGGCACCAGAGTCAGACATCATATAGATGCTGTTGAATGATTTTTGCTTCTCGTCTTCACCTTGTTTGTTTTTCACAAGTGTGTAAGACAAGTTATCCATCATCGCTTTCGCAACTTGGTCGTTTGTACGCGCCCAAATATCGACAACTTTGTTATAACGCTCACCAGCAGTTACGAAACCTTGTTCGAACTGTTGTTCGATTTCACGAACTTCTGTTTCAGCTTTATCAATAATTGTGTGTTTCGTAGGTGGAATTAACATGTCTTCCATACCTACAGATACACCTGAACGAGTCGCTTGACGGAAGCCCAAGTACATTAACTGGTCAGCAAAGATAACTGTATCTTTCAAACCAAGTTTACGGTAGCAAGAGTTGATTAACTTAGAGATGTTCTTTTTAGTCATCTCAAGGTTGATCATGTCAAAGCTTAAACCTTCTGGAACAACTTCCCAAAGTAAGCAACGACCTGGTGTCGTATCAACAATAATAGTTTGCTGTTCACGCTCACCATTTTCATTGATAACAGTTTGATGCACACGTACTTTAACACGAGCATGAATCGCAACTTGACCAGTTGCAAGTGCACGGTTTACTTCGTGAGTATCCGCAAACACCATGCCTTCACCTTTAGCATTTACTGCATCACGTGTGATGTAGTAAAGACCCAAGACAACGTCCTGAGAAGGAACGATAATTGGCTCACCGTTTGCTGGTGACAAGATGTTGTTTGTTGACATCATCAATGCACGAGCTTCTAACTGTGCTTCAAGTGTCAATGGAACGTGTACCGCCATTTGGTCACCATCGAAGTCGGCGTTAAACGCAGCACAAACGAGTGGGTGAAGACGGATTGCCTTACCTTCAATAAGAATAGGTTCAAATGCTTGAAGACCTAAACGGTGAAGTGTTGGCGCACGGTTCAACATTACTGGGTGTTGACGAATTACAGATGCAAGAACGTCCCAAACTTCCGGAGTCTCACGCTCAACCATTTTCTTCGCAGCTTTAATGGTTGTTGCCTGACCTGAAGCTTGTAATTTCGCGAAAATGAATGGCTTGAATAATTCAAGTGCCATTTTCTTCGGAAGACCACATTGGTGAAGACGTAAAGTAGGACCTACAGTAATTACCGAACGACCAGAGTAGTCAACACGCTTACCTAACAAGTTCTGACGGAAACGACCTTGTTTACCTTTGATCATGTCTGCCAAAGATTTTAATGGACGTTTGTTAGAACCAGTAATTGCACGACCACGACGACCGTTATCAAGCAACGCATCTACAGACTCTTGTAACATACGTTTTTCGTTACGCACGATGATGTCCGGCGCTGCAAGGTCAAGAAGACGCTTCAAACGGTTGTTACGGTTAATTACACGACGATATAAATCGTTCAAGTCAGAAGTCGCGAAACGACCACCTTCAAGTGGAACTAATGGACGTAAATCTGGTGGAAGCACCGGAAGTACATTCATTACCATCCATTCTGGCTTGTTGTTCGAGTCTTTGAATGCTTCCATCAATTTCAAGCGTTTAGATGCTTTTTTCAACTTCGTTTCAGAAGTTGTTTGAGGAATTTCTTCACGTAAACGAGCAATCTCAGCTTCAAGATCAATGTCTTTCAACAAGTCTTGAACTGCTTCCGCACCCATTTTTGCAACGAACTCGTCACCGTGCTCTTCTAAAGCTGTAAAGTATTCTTCGTCATTAAGAAGTTGATACTTTTCGAAAGGCGTCATGCCAGGATCAGTAACAACATATGATTCGAAATACAATACACGTTCGATATCACGAAGTGTCATATCAAGTAATAAACCGATACGGCTAGGTAACGATTTTAAGAACCAGATATGCGCAACTGGAGAAGCAAGTTCAATGTGACCCATACGTTCACGACGAACTTTCGCTGTAGTTACTTCAACGCCACATTTTTCACAAATGACGCCTTTGTATTTCATACGCTTGTATTTACCACACAAGCATTCGTAATCTTTTACTGGACCAAAGATTTTGGCACAGAATAAACCGTCACGTTCTGGCTTGAACGTACGATAGTTGATCGTCTCAGGTTTTTTAACTTCACCATGAGACCATGACTTAATCATTTCTGGTGACGCAAGACCAATACGGATACGGTCGAACTCAACTGGCGCATGACCATCTGAATCCGTTTTCTTACGCATGATATCGAGCAAGTCTTTCAATTTTTTTCTCCGTGTGTCGGGAAGCCTCGCTTACCCGACTGGGTCACAAATATTGTTTTTTCCTAAAAAATCGTGAGTCTTACGACTTAATCACCATTTTTCAGTTCAATGTTGATACCTAAAGAACGGATCTCTTTGGTCAATACGTTGAACGATTCAGGCATACCCGGATCCATATAATGGTTACCATCTACAATATTCTTATAGATGCGAGTACGGCCTTCAACGTCATCCGACTTCACTGTGAGCATTTCTTGGAGTGTATATGCTGCACCGTATGCTTCAAGTGCCCATACTTCCATCTCACCGAAACGCTGACCACCGAATTGTGCTTTACCACCAAGCGGTTGTTGTGTAACTAATGAGTAAGAACCAGTTGAACGCGCATGCATCTTGTCATCAACTAAGTGGTTCAACTTCAACATGTACATGTAACCAACAGTTACTGGACGGTCAAACTGTTCACCTGTACGTCCATCAAACAATACTGTTTGACCTGTACGTGAAATGTCAGCCAACTCAAGTAAATCTTTAATTTGACTTTCTTCAGCACCATCAAATACAGGAGTAGCCAAAGGAACACCAGCACGCAAGTTGCCTGAAAGTGCTAGGATTTCATCATCAGTCAAGCTATCAAGATCTTCTTGCTCGCCACCGACTTTGTTATAAATCTTGTCTAAGAATTCACGTAGTTCTAAAACTGTACGCTGTTCTTTCAACATTTTTTCGATTTTGTCACCAAGCCCTTTAGCCGCCATACCCAAGTGAGTCTCGAGAATCTGACCCACGTTCATACGAGATGGTACGCCCAACGGGTTCAATACGATATCTACAGGTACACCGTTCGCATCGTGTGGCATGTCTTCAACAGGTAAGATGTTAGAAACAACACCCTTGTTACCATGACGACCAGCCATCTTATCACCAGGCTGAATACGACGTTTAACAGCTAAGTAAACTTTAACAACTTTCAATACGCCAGTTGTTAACTCATCACCTGTTGCAAGCTTACGTTTCTTCTCAGCGAATTTCTCATCGATTTCTGCGCTCTTCTCTTTCAAGAACACTTGAATCTGAGTTAAACGCTCAGCGATTGCTTCATCTGTCGGTTGAATTTCAAGTAAATCAACAAGCTCTAAACCAGACAATAAATCTTCAGAAAGTTTATCGCCACGTTTAGTTGAACCACCGCCATTAGACTCTTGGCCTTTAAGTAAACGGATTACACGTTCACGAGCCGCTTCTTCGAAGATTTTATATTCTTCTTTCAAGTCTTTACGATAAGAATCAAGCTGTGCTTTTTCAATCGCTAATGCACGGTCATCTTTCTCTAAGCCATCACGAGTGAAGACTTGAACGTCGATAACTGTACCTTTAGTACCAGATGGAACACGTAAAGATGAATCTTTAACGTCAGCAGCTTTTTCACCAAAGATTGCACGAAGCAATTTTTCTTCAGGAGTTAACTGAGTTTCGCCTTTAGGCGTTACTTTACCAACTAAGATGTCACCAGCAGTAACTTCAGCACCGATATAAACGATACCTGATTCATCAAGTTTAGAAAGCGCAGCTTCACCTACGTTAGGAATATCGGCAGTAATTTCTTCTGCACCTAACTTAGTATCACGAGCCACACATGACAATTCTTGAATATGAATAGAAGTTAAACGGTCTTCTTGAAGAACACGCTCAGATAATAAGATCGAGTCTTCATAGTTGTAACCATTCCATGTCATGAACGCTACACGCATGTTTTGACCAAGCGCAAGTTCACCCATGTCTGTTGACGGACCATCTGCCAAGATGTCACCACGAGCAACTTTGTCGCCCAAATTCACGATAACATTTTGGTTAATACAAGTATTTTGGTTCGAACGTGTATATTTGATGAGGTTATAGATATCTACACCTGCCTCACCTGCAACCATTTCATCTTCGTTTACACGAATAACGATACGAGAAGCATCTACATATTCAATTGCACCACCACGGTTTGCGATTACACACACACCCGAATCACGTGCTACGTTCGCTTCCATACCAGTACCAACAAGAGGCTTGTCAGCACGTAAAGTAGGAACAGCCTGACGTTGCATGTTCGAACCCATCAATGCACGGTTCGCGTCATCGTGTTCAAGGAATGGAATAAGTGATGCAGCAACAGATACAACCTGCTGTGCAGAAACGTCCATATGCGTCACTTTTTCAGGTGGCATACGTACGAATTCACCTTGGTGACGAACAGAAACAAATTCTTCTGTTAAGTTGCCATCTTTATCTACTGCTGAGTCGGCCTGTGCAATAACAGTACCTACTTCTTCAATTGCAGATAAATATTCAACATCATCAGTTACACGACCATCTACAACTTTACGGTATGGTGTTTCCAAGAAACCGAAGTCATTCGCTTTTGCATATACAGAAAGCGAGTTAATCAAACCAATGTTTGGACCTTCAGGCGTTTCAATTGGACACACACGACCATAGTGAGTTTGATGTACGTCACGTACTTCAAAGCCTGCACGTTCACGTGTTAAACCACCTGGGCCAAGCGCAGATACACGACGCTTATGTGTAATCTCAGATAATGGGTTGTTTTGGTCCATGAATTGAGATAACTGGCTTGAACCAAAGAATTCTTTGATTGCAGCAGCAACTGGCTTAGCATTAATCAAGTCTTGTGGAGACAAGTTATCAGTTTCTGCTTGGCTTAAACGCTCTTTAACAGCACGCTCAACACGTACTAAACCAACACGGAATTGGTTCTCTGTCATTTCACCAACAGAACGTACACGACGGTTACCTAAATGGTCGATATCGTCTACTTCGCCTTTACCGTTACGGATTTCAACCAACGTACGTAATACATCGATGATATCTTCGTGCGATAAAATACCTTCAACTTCACGAGATTTTTGATCAGTACCAACTTCGTAAGGACGACCTAGACGACGGTTGAACTTCATACGACCTACTGGAGATAAGTCATAACGCTCAGAAGAGAAGAATAAGTTATTGAATAGGTTTTCAGCAGCTTCTTTTGTTGGCGGCTCGCCTGGACGCATCACTTTGTAGATTTCTACTAATGCTTCTTCACGTCCCGCTGTTGTGTCTGCACGCAATGTATCAGCAACAAATGAACCACGGTCGATGTCGTTCGTGAATAGGATGTTAAATTGTTTAACACCACCTTCTGCCAACTTCACCATTACTTCATGGCTTAACAACGTATTTGCAGCAATTACTTCACCATCACGTAAAGTAATATCTTCAGCCGTAATACGTTCATATAAGTATTCATCAGGAACTGAAAGTTTAGTTAAACCTGCAGCTTCCATTTGACGTACGTGACGCGCATTAATACGTTTGCCTTGCTCAACAATGACTTTACCTTCATTGTCAGCAATATCAAATTGAGCCATTTCACCACGTAAACGCTCAGGAACAAGGTCAATTTGATAGCTACCCATGTCAAGATACACAGGTACTTTTTCGTAGAACAAATTCAAGATTTGTTCATTGTTATAACCTAGTGCACGCAACACAACAGTAGCAAGTAATTTACGACGACGGTCAATACGTACGTAAACAAGGTCTTTTGCATCAAATTCAAAGTCTAACCATGAACCACGGTAAGGAATGATACGTGCTGAATACAACACTTTACCACTTGAGTGAGTCTTACCTTTATCATGGTCAAAGAATACGCCTGGTGAACGGTGTAATTGAGATACGATTACACGCTCAGTACCATTGATAACAAAGGTACCGTTTTCAGTCATGAGTGGAATTTCACCCATATAGACTTCTTGTTCACGTACGTCTTTAATTGATTTAGTTTCGCGATCTTTAATAATCAAACGAATTTTAACGCGCATTGGTGCCGCATAAGTCGAACCACGAAGAATACATTCGCGTACATCGAACTCAGGTTTACCAAGGCTATACTCAACAAATTCTAAAGCAGCATTGCCAGAATAACTTTCGATAGGAAAAACTGAACGAAATGCGGCTTGGAGACCGATATCTTCGCGGTTTTTTGGAGTTTTGCCATCTTGCAAGAATGTTCTGTACGAATCGACCTGAATCGATAGTAAGTACGGTGCATCCATTACTTGGGGCAATTTACCAAAATTCTTACGGATCCGTTTCTTTTCGGTATATGAGTATGCCATCTGGAGTCCTCGGAAAGTAAACTAAGCCCGCCTGCAGAACGGGCTCAGAAGGAATTACGCAGGCCGATATGGCCACCACTGTTTACAAATGCTGCAATTTTTAGTGGTATAAAAACGCTTAACAATATTTTTAAAAAAGAAAAATATTGGTAAACATTTGAAATTTCTTGTTTTATTTAGATTTTTCTAAAAATCAAACAAAACTAACAAAAATCGAGCCGATTATTGTAACGCAAAAAGGCTGATGACCCAAGAGCCATCAGCCATTTTATGGAGCCGATTTAAAAACCGACTCCTTTTACAATTACTTAAGTGTAACTGTAGCACCAGCTTCTTCAAGTTTCTTCTTAAGTTCTTCGCCTTCTTCTTTAGAAACGCCTTCTTTAAGAACTTGAGGAGCACCTTCAACTAGGTCTTTAGCTTCTTTAAGACCAAGGCCAGTTGCTTCACGAACTGCTTTAATAACAGCTACTTTGTTAGCACCGAAAGAAGTCAACTCAACGTTGAATTCAGATTGTTCTTCAGCAGCTGCAGCAGCGCCACCAGCTGGAGCAGCAACAGCAACAGCTGCAGCTGAAACGTTGAATTTCTCTTCGAAAGCAGAAATTAATTCAACAAGTTCAAGAACAGTTTTTTCAGCAACTGCGTTTAAGATTTCTTCGTTAGTTAAAGCCATGAGAATAACTCCAAATGGATATTGAATGGTGTGTAAAATTGATTAAGCAGCTTCTGACTCGTTTTTCTCTTTGAGCGCTGTAATGAGGCGACCCAATTTCGAAATAGGAGCTTGAAGAACAGAGGCAAGCATAGTAAGCGCTTTCTCTTGGTTTGGAAGATTAGCAATTACGCTAACATCAGCACCTTGATAAACTTTGCCGTCAAATGCAGCAGCTTTTAATTCAAATGCTTTGTTAGTTTTTGCAAATTCTTCAAACAAGCGTGCAGCTGCACCCATGTCATCTTCAGAAGTTGAAAAACCTAGAATTGTTGGACCAACAAGGTTGTCGTTCAAGATATCAAATTGAGTACCTTGGAATGCGCGCTTAGCCAAAGTGTTACGTACGATACGTGTAGTTACACCTAACTTACGAGCTTCAACACGAAGTGTTGTTAATTGCTCTACGCTTAAACCTTGATAGTCAGCAACAACGGCTGCAAACGCTTTAGAAGCAACTTCACTTACTTCTGAAACGATCTGTTTTTTGTCTTCGATAAGAAGAGCCATTGTAAAACCTCCTAAGGTGATTTATGCACCCAATGGGCACACTCCCAATTCGTAAGCCTTTCGACTTACACGCGGAGGAGGAACAAATCACACCACCGCGTCTACGCAGGCTGGATTATTAAGAAAAGCCGCTATCCGAAAATAACGCCTTCTCGCCTGAGGTCTTTGACGCTGATAAATTCTCATTCATCAATTCAAAGTCCGCCTGATAAGCAAGAGTCAAAGCGTTGCTTTAACTGCGCAAAAATAGAAACTTATTTCTATTTTTGCTACCTACTCGATCAGGACTTTAAAATTCTGTACAGAACTAAGTTAAAACTTAGTTAGAAACGTTGTTTACATCAACAGTAAGACCAGGACCCATAGTTGAGCTCAAAGTGATCTTTTTGATGTATACACCTTTAGAAGTTGCAGGTTTTAACTTTTTCAAGTCAGCAACTAAAGTTTCAACGTTTTGACGGATTGCAGCAGCATCAAAGCCAACTTGACCAATCGCAGCGTGGATAATACCCGCTTTGTCTACACGGTAACGAGCCTGACCAGATTTTGCGTTTTTAACAGCATTCGCAACATCAGGAGTTACAGTACCTACTTTAGGGTTTGGCATTAAACCACGTGGACCAAGAATTGTACCGAGCTTACCAACAACACGCATAGCGTCTGGAGCAGCGATCACAACATCAAAGTCAAGGTTTCCACCTTGGATGCTTTCAGCAAGGTCATCAAAACCTACAACATCAGCACCAGCTTCTTTAGCAGCTTCTGCTTGAGCGCCTTGAGCAAATACAGCTACACGTACAGTTTTACCAGTACCTGCAGGTAATGTAGTAGCACCACGAACAACCTGATCAGATTTACGTGGATCTACGCCAAGGTTTACAGAGATGTCTAAAGATTCTTTGAACTTTGCAGCAGGCAAGCTGTTAAGAACCTGTACTGCTTCTTCCAAAGTGTAAACTTTGTTTGCTTCTACAGCAGCAGCAATGGCTTTTTGACGTTTAGTTAACTTTGCCATGTCTTATAGCTCCACTTCCAAGCCCATAGAACGTGCAGAACCAGCAATGGTACGAACACGCGCGTCTAAATCAGCACCAGTTAAGTCTGGTTCTTTAGTAGTCGCGATTTCTTCTAATTGAGCACGAGTCAACTTACCAACTTTAGTTTTGTTAGGTACAGATGAACCCTTTTGGATACCAGCAGCTTTCTTAAGAAGAATAGAAGCTGGAGGAGTTTTCATGATGAATGTGAACGACTTGTCGTTGTACACAGTAATCACTACAGGAATTGGAAGACCTGGTTCAACTTTTTGTGTAGCAGCATTGAATTCTTTACAGAATGCCATGATGTTTACACCACGTTGACCTAGTGCAGGACCAATTGGTGGAGATGGATTTGCTTTACCAGCTGGAACTTGCAGCTTGATATAGCCGTCAATCTTCTTAGCCATTTTAAAATACCTCTGGGTACAGGCGCCGTTAGGCTCCCCAATTTCTACGTAACAATACTGTTACAACAACAATGCCCGATAAAATCGGGCGCTTTTCAACCAATTAAGATTAAATCGTTTTTTCGACTTGGCGAAATTCGAGTTCAACCTGAGTTGGTCGATTAAACACGTTAATCGTCAACGTTAAACGTGACTTGTCGTATTGAACCTCTTCCACCACACCTTTAAAGTCTGTGAATGGACCGTCAATAACGAGTAATTCTTCACCTGGTTCAAACATCGTCTTAGGACGTGGAGCTTCACCAGTATTACGTACACGCGCAAGAATCGCATCTGCTTCACGTTGAGTGATTGGCGCAGGTTTTTCAGGTGTACCCCCGATAAAACCTAATACTTTTGGACATTCTTTAACAATGTGCCAAGTATCATCATTCATTTCCATTTCAACTAACACATAGCCAGGAAAGAATTTACGCTCAGATTTACGTTTCTTACCATCCTTCATTTCCACCACTTCTTCGGTAGGAACTAGGACATCACCAAAGCTATCGGCAACAGCGCTACGCTGGATTCGTTCTGTAAGTGAACGCATCACTTGTTTTTCATAACCAGAGTAGGCATGAATAATGTACCAACGTTTCATAGCTCTTTTACCCGATAATCAACTTAATTAACCAACCCAAACCATAGTCAAAGCACCATAATACTAACGATGCAACAACTACAACCAATAGAACCTGCCACGATGTAGTGACTGTTTCTTGTTTTGTTGGCCAAGTTACTCGACGCAATTCGACTCGTGCATCTTTCAGCAAACGAACGAAGCCTTTACCTTGATGGGTGGCGTATAATAAACCTAAAGCCACAACGATACAAGCAAAAATTACCCCAACGCGCACCCATACATTATTTGCAGGGGCCCAATACGCTGGTAAATGCTGATTCACCATGGTAGCCGAGAGCAATAATGCAATTGCTATCACCCATAGAACGATATCTAAAGGCGAACCAGTACGAACAACTTCAGCAGAATTATTTCTTTGAGGAATTGGCGCGTCGCTCAATGCGTCACGCGATTTATCATTCGACATTTTTGTACTCGTCGTAGAACTCGCGACTTATTATATGAACAACTAAGCCAGCATCAAGCTTTTTATTTCAAAATATGGCAGGTCAGGAGGGACTCGAACCCCCAACATTCGGTTTTGGAGACCGACGCTCTACCAATTGAACTACTGACCTATAAAGCAAGTTGAGAGCCAAAGCTCTCAACTTGAGACGTAATACGTCACTATATTATGCTTATGCAGTTACTTTCGCAACAACACCAGCACCTACAGTACGACCACCTTCACGGATCGCAAAACGTAGACCTGGGTCCATTGCGATTGGGTGGATTAATTCTACTGACATTTCAACGTTGTCACCTGGCATTACCATTTCAACGCCTTCTTTCAACTGGATCGCACCAGTTACGTCAGTTGTACGGAAGTAGAACTGTGGACGGTAACCATTTAAGAATGGAGTGTGACGACCACCTTCTTCTTTAGAAAGTACGTATACTTCTGCGTCGAATTTAGTGTGCGGCTTGATTGTACCTGGTTTAGCAAGTACTTGACCACGTTGTACATCTTCACGCTTAGTACCACGAAGTAATACACCACAGTTCTCGCCTGCACGGCCTTCGTCAAGAAGTTTA